>WFZU01000209.1 GCA_015489405.1 Bacteroidales bacterium | reverse complement strand
GTTCTCATTCAAAGATTGTGCCGAAATTAAAAAACATTAACATTTTCTTCATCAAATCTACTGTTGCTGCGTACTAACAGTAGAGGAGAGCACATTTTTCGATACAGCCTCAGACCTCGACCAAAAACCTCCCTTGCAAATCCTCCACCAATACATCCAAAGTATTTTTACAAACCTCCAACTCTCTCAATATTAAGCCTTTTACATCACCAAACTTTCCGGAAAGTCCGGCAAATAAATTCTCATAGTAGCGGATTCCGTTCATCAAGTTCCGGACAAAGTTCAGATAATATTTTTCTTGTTTCCTCTCCTCACCCCCCTCTTCAAGCTTGTTTTTCAAATAGTTAATATAAATTTTCAGTTCTTTCAGAAATACATGCGGACGTTCCGTATCGCTGAGCACATTAGCCCTCCCATAAATATGATCCACCATTTGCCGGAGGCTCAACTCCTTGGAGAAATAGGCAGTGTTGGGTCCCGGGCAGACCGAAATTCCATCACCTTCCACGGTCGTATCCACCTTATGCACTTTGAGGGCAGTCGTCCCCAGTCCTACACAAATACAAGATTTATCAATAATTTTGTCTTTGGCAACTTCCAATTCGGTGGGGGTAAGAAAAGACTGTTCCAATTCTTTAATTTTTTTCCGTTGAAACTGCCTTGATGCGGTACAAATAGCCCTTTCGGAATATTCGGTATTGGAAACCAAATATCTTTTGGGACATTTGCTCCCCGGTTTGCCGGCTTTTGCCAGCGCAATTTTCTCCACATCTTTAGTATTTCCCCGCAGACTGTTAAAGGGAACGCCCAAGGGCGAAATATCGCTCAAATAAAGGTCTTCTTCACCGGCTTCCAACAACTGCTTCATGGTGGAATGCTCGATAGAGACCGCTTCGGGCACCAACAAAAAAGGAGAGCCCCAGCCTACCGAATCCAATTGATAATGGTCCAGCAAAAACGCATGTTCTTCGGAAGTTCCTACTCCGCCCTGAGCAGTGAGGCGAAAAGAAAGTTTCGTCCCGGGGACGGTCTTTCCCTTGGCTTGCAATGCACGAAAGAGCATATCGTTCAACGTCTCTGTCAGTTCCGCGCGATGTGTTTTAAACTCTTCCAAAATAGGTCCCATCAGGAAACCATCCGTGGCAAAAGCATGTCCACCGCAGTTTAAACCGGATTCAATACGGAATTCAGATACCCAAATACCTTTTTTCGCCAAAAATTTTCCCTGAATCAATGCCGACCTGTAATCACTGACTTTAAGCACCACCTTTTTCTTAATATATCCGCTTTTATCCGGGAAAAAGTCGGGAAATTTTTCCAAATAGCTGTATAGCCTCGGATTCATTCCCGCCGAAAAGACCAGCGAGGAGTCTAAATCGCTATGAGCGAAGCCCCGCAATGCAGCATGGGCATCCTTATACTCGGGAGGCAACTTTTCGCCATTACGATAATTGTCTTTATCGATTTTAGTCATAATGTTCACGTCAATCTTTCCGGGAATCAAATTCTCCTTTAACCAGGATGCCATCTCATTGAAGTTCAAATGTTTATCTTTAAGCCTCACAAATTCTTGTTTGATAGCGGACGCATCGGGAAGCAAGTTAAAATACGCTATGATTTCCTTCCTCTTTTCATTGGCGGCAGTTTTCATCTCATCAAACTTGCGCGAAGTTACTTCATTCATCAAGTTTAAGTAGGAAGTAATTCTTTTCGCCCTGAAATCATCAATCTTTTCGGAGATTTCGTGATAAGGAATTTCAAATTTTTGACAATAAACCTTTCTTATCTTTTCTATCAAAATGTCATCTACCAAGGAAACAACCGAATCTATGCCATATTTAGAAACTCTGAAAGGTGTGTCTAATGTAAATCCGATGCCCATCACCGGAATGTGAAATGTATGTACTTTTCTCATATATTCTATGTAAACTGCGAAAGTTATTATAATGTACCTACGAGGCACCCGCAGCAGTGCATCATAAGATTACGAGCCGCAAAGGTAGGGAAATATCCATAGCGGCAACAAAATGTTTTGGGGCAGCCCTTTGGGGTGATTGGTGTTTTTCCATAAAGTCAAGAGCTTGAGCTGGAATGTTCGAATTCAAGGCTTGTGAAGTTCTGAAAGCAAAGGAGTTGACTTACGTCAATGCGATGCATTGAGCTTGCCGAAAAGACCGGTTTCAGAACGAGCGTAACGCAGCAGTCGAACATTATAGACAAGCTCTAATTCTTCCTGGCAATCTTTATTTTTTGTCCCAACTTCAAGTGATGGGAATTGCGGATATGATTGAGGCGCTTAATATCTTTCACACTTACTCCCTCATAGAGATTAGCAATATCCCACAGGGTATCACCCTTGCGGACGACGTGGTAAATATACTTACCATCTTTCGCTTGCGAAGCTTTTTTATATCTCTTATTATGGTGTGTCCGCTTGCGCGAATGATAGTCCGCTCCATAAACTATCAATCTTTTCCCCGGATAAATTCTCGAGGAACGAAGTCCGTTCCAAGCTTTCAATTTACGCACGGAGGTATGATAACGCCGGGCTATCAGACCGAGATTTTCACCGGAACGCACTACATGAATATGTCTTTCTTTGGCTTTTTTTATTTCCGCCAACAACTTTTCTTTTTCGATACCGGATTTTGTTTTATAGGCATAGAGCTCCTTCTCATGGTCGATAAAATCACCAACGTATCGAAGAGGTAAACGCAAAGCATACTTCCGGGATTTCGTGGTGGGAATGATGCCCCGTTTATACATGGGATTGAGCATACGCAGCGTCTCCAAGGGGACATGCAGAAATTCATGAAGTTGATCAAAAGAGAGCACCTCATTGACAATCAAAGTGTCTGTTTCATAAAAAGGCGTAATTTCCACGGAAGGGTGAATCCCGGCTTTTTCTGCCAGACTCATCGCATATACGACAGCCGTAAAGGCAGGGACATAACCTCTTGTCTCCCGGGGCAAGAAGGGCCATATCGCCCAATAGCTTTTTACGTTTCCGGCACGCCGTAAAGCCTTATTTACATTCCCTGCGCCGGAATTATAGGCTGCCAAAGCCAAAGACCAATTGTGATAAATTCCATATAAATCTTTCAGGTGGCGACAAGCTGCATCCGTCTCTTTATCCGGATCGAAACGGTCATCTACGATGGAATTGACACGAAGACCATACATTTTCCCGGTACGATACATAAATTGCCACAGACCTTTGGCTCCTGCCCTCGAATTGGCTGTCGGATTCAAAGCGGACTCAATGACAGCAAGATACTTCAATTCAAAAGGAAGATTATATTTATCGAGATAGCCCTCAAACATGGGGAAATAGTATTTGGACAAGCCCACCAATTTGCGCAAAAGCTTGGGGTTTTTATAGACATAATATTCAATATAACGCTTGGTCTGCTCATTAAAGACCAATTCGAAAGGAGTAAACAGATTCATCGAATCCAAACGCTGTTTCACAACGGAATCGGGCACAAACATAAAGCGGTGATACTGCGAAGAATCAAAACTATCCGCTAATTCCTTTTCCCGCAATGAGAGAAAATACGATTGCATCAAACTGTCTACATTTCCGGCAATTTCTGCATTGATAGTCAAGGTAGTATCCCGTTTCAGAGTGTCCTTCACAATCACCAATTGAGCAGAATGAAGAGAATCAACCGAAACTGTATCCGGCACCGTTCCCATGGAAAAAAGCGGAAATGCCAACGCAAGTAACAAGAGAAATATGAGCTTTTTCATTTTCATAGCAAAATCATTTATGTAATATGTAACGAACCCCCATTCTTTAAAGTGCAAAGTTAAACTTTTTTTGGATTCAAAACCGGTAAAAGTATCAAAGCGGTAATGCCCGCGGCGATAATCATCAGCGTCTGCCCGGACCACAAGAGCCACCCCATGGCATAGCCCGTTGTTTTGGGAATGCCGAAAATCATCAATATTTCAGCTACCAAAAGCGGATAAATACCGATGCCGCCTTGCACCAGGATGATACCGATAGTCCCGAAAGCCAAGACCAACAGCCCTACATCCACACCTAGACGAGCCGTCTCGGGAAGGCTCAAAAAGACTACCCAAGTCATCATCCAATACATCGTCCAGATGAAAATCGTATGAAAAATAAACCATACGGGTCTTTTAATCTTTGCCAAGGATTTCAATCCCTCGACAAAGCCTTCCACTACATTCAATATTTTTTGATAAAGCGAAAACTTTTGCCAGCGTTTCCGTATCCGGTACAAGAAAATAATAATCCCTACCAGCAACAACAGGAGTACCCACTGCAGCCATCCGGATTGCGTCAGGCTATGATATTTTGCAATAAACTGCTGAAACACCATGGTTTTCTTTATCAACGCAAATCTTTTCCATTGCCAGAGGATAGAAATAAAAAAAATAATAAAAAAAGTGAGCAAGTCCAAGGCTCTTTCGGTAACTACGGTACCGAAGGATTTTTGGAAAGGAATTTTTTCATAGCGCTGCAATATTCCACAGCGGGATATTTCGCCCAGGCGCGGCACTGCCAAATTGGCAAAATAAGCTATCATCAAGGCAAGAAAAGTATTAAAGAACCGGGGTCTCTTACCCATAGGCTCCAACAACATAATCCAACGTATCGTACGACTGGCGTGGCTCAACAAACCGAAAAAGACAGACAAAAATATCCAACGGTAGTGGGCTCCCAAAAAAGTTTGATAGATTTCCTGCTTCTGGGCGGCGGTTAAGCCTCTAAAAAAAATCCATATAAAAAACACCCCCAGACCGAGGAAGAAGGCAATTTTTAGAATGGATTTAAAAGTAATCTTCAAGGGAACTAAATTTTGTTGTCCTTGCCGGGGAACAATACTACCGGCTTGTGTTTCTTAGCTTCTTCAAAATCCATAGATGCATAGGAAATAATGATTACTTCATCCCCTTTGTAAAACTTCCGGGCAGCCGCCCCGTTCAGCGAGATGATGCCGGAACCTGCCGGCGCCTTGATAATGTAGGTGATAATCCTTTCTCCATTGTTATTATTCAATACATGCACCTTCTCATTTTCAATCATATTGGCAGCCTTCATCAGGTCTTCATCTATTCCGATACTGCCGATATACTTCAAATTAGCCTCGGTAACCGTGGCATTATGTATCTTTGATTTTAATACTTCTACTTGCATTTTGTCAATTCATTAATATCTCTAATTCCTTGCAGTCAGTACAATTTTTATGCCGAAAACCGGAAAATCCGGGTTTACATATATATAATCATATTATCAATTAAACGTACATCCCCGACTTTCGCTGCAATCAGGGCAATCACATGAGAACTTTGCACCCAAGTAACAATAGGTTTCAACGTATAGAGATCGACCAACTCAAAATATTCCAATTCCGCATATTTAGCCTTTTTAAATTTCCGGACTACATCCCTTTTTAAATCTTCCACCGTCTGAAAACCGGATCTTATTTTCGCTCTCTTTAACACCTCATACAATAGCGTTGCCTCTCTCCGGTGTTCGGGTTTGAGAAGGCGGTTGCGCGAACTCAATGCCAATCCGTCTTCTTCCCTTTCGGTGGGCACCGGAACAATCTCCACAGGGATGTTATAGTTTTTAACGAATGTATTGATAATCAACAACTGTTGATAGTCTTTCATGCCAAAATATGCGCGATCCGGAGCTATTATCTCAAACAATCTCTTGACGACCGTAATCACTCCACTAAAGTGTCCGGGACGAAATGCTCCTTCCAAAACTTTATCCAGCCCATTAACATTATAGTCTACTTCCGGCGGCTCGCCATCGGGATACATTTCTTCAAACTCCGGATAAAACAACAAATCACAGCCCACCTCTTCCAAGAGTTTAATATCCTGTTCTATCACCCGTGGATATTTTTCCAAATCAACCTTATTGTTAAACTGGATAGGATTCACAAAAATACTAACAACCACAAAGTCATTATCTTCCATAGCTTCCTTTACCAGCGCTAAATGTCCCTCGTGAAGGGCACCCATCGTCGGCACAAAGCCAATCGTTTGTTTTTTTTCGCGTACCGCTTTGAGGGCAGCCTGTACTTCTTTGACCGTTTTATATTTCAGCATATATTTTCCGCTTTATTTATTAACAATATCATACATATCCTGTTCCAACGTCTCATGCGGTGTCTCAACAATCCGCCCCACCTCCCGGGCATTTTCATCGTAAAAAATAAAGGTCGGCACCCGTTGAACGTCCAACTTTTCCACCCCCGTACCGGCAGCTTCCTTTTGATGATCAACGGCAATGATGTGCAATTTCCTTGTACCATAATCCAACTTATCCAATATCTTTATGAAATGCGGGACTTGTTCTTGACTGTCTCCACACCAAGTTCCCATAACGATGGTGATATTATACTCGTAAATATAAGTTTTCAACCCGGCAACCACATCTTCATTTACTGCATAACCTCTATATTCTTCCATAAAGACAGGTCCGAAAAAAGGGTCATTTTGCAGTTGCACGCGACTCACCTCTCCTACCAAATCTTTGGTTTCGCCTTGGGCAAAAGCAAAAACCGGAAGGAGCAACCAAATCCATACGTATTTTTTTATCAATTTTGAAAACATCCGGTCATTATTTTTTTGATACGTTAATTAGTGTTTGTCCATAAAGTCGGGAGTCTAGTCTATAATGTTCAAGAACAAGGCTTGCGAAATACTCAAAACCAAGGAGTTGACTTCTATCAATGACTGTTTTGACTATGAGCGTAACGCTTTCTTGGACATTCTAGACGAACTCTAATTATCTTCTTTGAGCCATTCGGCATAACTTGTCGGCGTCTCCCGCACCATTACCCTGACCAATTCCACTCCTGCGGGTAAACGTTTTTGAACAATGCCGGCGAAATATATTGCCAGATTCTCACTTGTCGGCTGAAAGTCCACATATACAATATTTTCAAACATTTGCTTACTCTCTCCGGGGATTTCAAAAGAGGATTTTCTATTCACTACGAAAGCATGGTCAAAAACATCAACGATATTCTCTTTTACGATTTTTTTAATATCCCCGAAATCCATCACCATTCCGTTTTTCGGATGGGGTTCTTGTTCTAATCTTTCTCCCTTCACCGTCACTTCGAGTCCGAAAGTATGTCCGTGGATAAAACGGCACTTCCCGTCGTAATCCCGGAGCGCATGCGCCATTTCAATATGAAAAGATTTAGTAAGTCTAATAGATGCTTTCATACAGGATTCAACCTTTATTATAGTTTTACAAAACGTTTAATCTCAACGCTATCGCCGGTCATCAATCGTAGAAAATGAATCCCTTTGGATAGTCCGGAGATGTCCAACAGCATATTTTCTCCACTCATTTTCTTTTGCAGCACGACACGACCGAACAAGTCTAAAACCTCAATACGCTGCACCTTCTTTTTCCCAAACCGGGATACCTGAATTTTATCGGTTGCCGGATTCGGAAAAACACGAATAGGATTCAGGCTTTTTCCGGATACGCCGGCAGCGCCCGGATCCCAAATAAGGTTAACAAATTCAGGATGATCAATGAACGGATTGCGATTATGTTGATAAGAATAAATAACATTATTGCGGTGAATCTCAAAGTCATCGGGCGGGTCTTGTGTATTCCATTGGAGCAAGGTAGAAAGTTTTCCATGCTTGGGTTGAGTGCCCGTCCCTACATAATCCACCACTTCCAAATCCGGTTCGCCGTTTTCTCCTTCATATCTCACCGCCATATAGAAAATCATTCGTGCCACATCCCCTTTCACGGCATCGCGCGGTTCCCAAGTCAAGTCGGTAAAATAGCAACCGGTGGCTTCCGGATGTTGCTGTCCGCCATTGTCGAAATCCTTATTCCCTCTCGAGCTATTGACGGAAGCGTCCGCCGGACGAATATGGTGCGCGTCCGTACCTGCCGGAGCACTGGTACCGAAACCTCCGTGCGATTTTGCCCAGACATGTTCCCTGTTCCAATCATTGGCACCGCCGCCAAACGTATTTTTATTTTGGGATCTCCCTGTATATAAAAGAATAACATTGTTGGAATTATTCGGATCTTCATCCGTCTCCTTCAACATCCACTTCAAATCACTGTACGAATATTCCGTATGATTTTTGATAATGTTGTGCAAGGCATTTTTCAGTTGTTCTTCTTGGAGTCCTTCCGTTCCGTCATAATAGCCGGAAGGAATTTGCCCAAAGAGGCTTATTCCCAAAGAAAGCAGGAATACGTTTACGATTATTTTTTTCATATCTATTGAATTTATCATCTGTCAAAGGGGACAAAATCCCGCAAACAGACTTTCCGTTAACAATTTTTCAAAGCTTGATCCAAATCTTCAATCAAATCCTCCACATCTTCAATCCCTACGGAGAGACGCACCAAACCATCGGTAATTCCGGCAGAAAGGCGGGCTTCTTTGCTTAATTTTGAATGCGTCATGGAAGCCGGATGCTGAATCAAAGTCTCAATGCCTCCCAAAGAGACTGCCAGCATAGCCAAATGGACATTATCCATCAATCGTTTGCCGGCTTCATAGCCGCCTTTCACTTCAAAACTCATCATCGCACCGGGTCCACTCATTTGAGACTGTGCCAAATCATATTGAGGATGGGAAGGGAGTCCGGGATAAACAATCTTTTCCACCTTGGGGTGTTTTTCCAGAAATTCGGCTATTTGCCGGGCGTTTTGTTGTGCTCTTTCAATGCGAATAGCCAATGTTTTCAATCCCCGGCGGGTGAGGAAAGCTTGATGGGGATCCATATTGTACCCCATATTTACCATAACGGGTTTAATGATTTTGAACAATTCTTCCGTTTTGGCAATCACGATTCCTCCTACAATATCCGCATGTCCATTGATAAATTTAGTCATCGAATGCAGCACCAGGTCGGCACCAAGATCCAGTGGTTTTTGTAAATACGGACTACTAAACGTATTGTCCACACACACCCGGATAGCATGCCTGTGAGCTATCTCGCTGACGCTCCGGATATCCGTCAATTCAATCGTAGGATTGGTCGGAGTCTCAATGTACAAGAGTTTGGTATTAGGTCTAATCGCATTTTTGACAGCCTCTACATCCGCCGTATTCACAAAAGTAGCTTCTATCCCATAATCAACCCAAATATTTTCCAAAACCCATCTCGAAGGTCCATACACGGCGCTTGTACTTATCACATGGTCTCCTTTTTTCAAGAAACTCATATATACCAGATTGACAGCAGCCATACCGGAAGCTACGGCACAAGCCCCGAAACCGTTTTCCAACTGTGCTACGGCTTCCTCCAAATCCGCGATGGTAGGATTGCCGAGACGCGTATAAATATACCCACTCTCCACTCCGGAAAAGCGATCAGCCCCTTGTTGAGCATTCTCAAAAGCAAAGGTTGAAGTCTGATAAATGGGTGTAACAGCACTGCCGTATTGATCCGGCTTCTGACCGGCATGAATCAATTTTGAATTGAATCCTTTTTTTCTTGTATCCATAATTTTTTATTTTTTTCACAAAAGTAGGCTAAAAGCCGACATTGATTGTATTTTCAGTTTCTAAATAAGGTCTAAATTATTTAATCAAAAAACTAAACTTGTCAAAATTTCGTAAGGCGATACCGGTACCCCGGGCGACAGCCCGTAAGGGGTCTTCGGCGACATAAACATTTAATTTTGTTTTTTGGGCGATACGGACATCCAAGCCGCGAAGCAGAGAACCTCCACCCGCCATAAATATTCCCGAGCGGTAGATATCCGAAGCCAATTCCGGAGGTGTTTTTTCCAGCGCATTCAATACGGCGGTCTCGATTTTAATCAAGGTTTTGTCCAGGCAATAAGCAATTTCAGCATAATTGACCGTTACTTCCTTGGGGATTCCGGTCAGCAGGTCGCGTCCGTGAATAGCAATATCCTCCGGTGGATTTTCGAGGGTCGTAAGCGCACTTCCCACCTCTATTTTAATCTTTTCGGCAGTACGTTCCCCGACGGAGATATTATGTTGTTTACGCATGTAATCAATGATGTCCTGCGTGAAATCGTCTCCGGCAACACGGATAGAACGGTTGCTCACAATCCCGCCCAAAGCAATCACCGCAATCTCACTCGTACCGCCTCCGATGTCGATAACCATATTCCCCACCGGTTCCATCACATCGATTCCGATACCGATAGCCGCTGCCATAGGTTCGTGGATGAGTCGCACATCCTTGGCGCCGGCTTGAATGGCAGATTCTTTCACAGCGCGTTCTTCCACTGCCGTAATACCACTGGGAATACAGATAACCATTTTCAAGGAAGTGATTAAAGGCTTCTTTTTCCATATCATCTTAATCATCTCGCGAATCATATATTCCGCAGACTGGAAATCAGCAATCACCCCGTCACGCAGCGGACGAATGGTTTTTATATTCTCATGTGTCTTGCCGTGCATCAACATGGCTTTCATGCCTACGGCAATAATCTCTCCGTTAGTTCTGTCAATGGCTACAATGGACGGCTCATCAACCACCACCTTATCATCGGCAATAATCACCGTATTGGCAGTTCCTAAATCTATAGCGACCTCTTTTGTAAAAAAAGAAAATAAACCCATTTATCAATATTTTTTAATTTACTGAAATACTGCAATTTAGTGCACACTATTTCAAACTGCAAATGTAATACTTTTTATCTTGCGGAAAACAAGAAATAATGAACAAATTTTAGCTTTCTTTTTTACACCCTGTTCTCCGGGGAAAAAGGGCTGTGCGACAAGGCGCGAGGGAGAATCTTGTTGCCGGAGATTCCCGTTTTTTTACAACACACCATAACCTCCTTCGGGTTTTCAGGAATTTCTGTAGAAATGCAAGCAAAAATGCATTACGTAACAAATATTAGCCTATCTTTGCGGCTAAAAAAAACAATATGAAAAAGATTTTATTAACCGTATGGCTTCTTATCGGTGGAATAGGCAGTATTTTTGCCTGTACTAACTTTTTGGTTACCAAAGGAGCGACGACTGATGGTTCAACCTTTATCAGCTATGCAGCCGATTCACATGTTTTGTATGGGGAGCTTTATCATTGGGCTGCCGCCACCTATCCCGAAGGGACGATGTTGGATGTGTATAATTGGGATACCGGAAAATATCTGGGGAAAATCAAACAAGCTACGGAGACCTACAATGTTACCGGAAATATGAATGAATTTCAGGTCGCTATTGGTGAGACCACCTATGGAGGGCGCGAAGAGCTATATTCCAATCCGGGCGCCAAAATGGATTACGGCAGCCTGATATACATCACTTTGCAACGTGCTAAAACAGCCCGCGAAGCATTGCGGATAATGACCGAGCTTGTGGCGGAATATGGTTTTGATAGCGAGGGAGAATCTTTTTCCATATCCGACCCCGATGAGGCTTGGATACTGGAAATGATCAGTAAGGGGAAAGAAGAAGTCGGAGCGGTTTGGGTCGCCCGCAGAATCCCTGACGGATATATCAGCGGACATGCTAACCAAGCCAGGATTAGAACTTTTCCCCTTGCCGACGGCAAAAAGAGCATCACTTTTTCCCAACGGGATAAAATAAATGATCCGGCAATTGAGTGCTATTATGCCGATGATGTGATTAGCTTCGCAAAAAAACAAGGCTATTACAAAGGGAAAGATAAGGATTTCAGCTTCTCGGACACCTATGCACCCGTTGATTTCGGCGGTGCCCGTTTTTGCGAAATGCGTGTCTGGGCATTTTTCAGACAAGTATCCGATGATATGGACCAATACACGGAATATGTTGCCGGACATGATTTGAGCAACCGTCTGCCCCTTTGGATTAAACCCAAGCGGAAAATATCACTCATGGACATGTTTCATTTTATGGGAGACCATTTGGAAGGGACACCCTTTGACATGACCAAAGACATAGGAGCAGGACCTTTTCATGCCCCTTACCGTTGGAGACCTTTGACATGGAAAGTGGATGGGGAAGAATATTGTAACGAAAGAGCCACCTCCACACAACAAACGGGTTTTGTGTTCGTAGCTCAATCCAGATCTTGGATGCCACGTGATTTGGGCGGCATTATTTGGTTTGGAGTGGACGATGCGGCAAGTACCGTGTTCGTTCCCATTTATACCGTCAGCAAAAGCGCTCCTAAATCGTATGCCGTAGGCAATGGTGATATGATGACCTTCACGACGGACGCCGCTTTTTGGGTATATAATATGGTTTCCAATTTTGCTTATACCCGCTACGACCGGATACATCCGGAAATTGCCAAAGAGCAACAAAAGTTGGAAGAAGGTTTTTTGAAAGAAATACCCGAGATTGATGCCAAAGCGGAAGAGATTTACAAAACCAAAGGGAGAGATGCAGCGGTGCAGTTCTTAACCGAATATTCGGTCAAAACGGCTGACCGGACGACCGCTCATTGGAGAGACTTCTTCGGCTATCTTTTTACCAAATATATGGACGGGAATGTGAAAGAAAAACGGGAAGTGCCCAAAGGTTACAAATACTATGCTCCTAAATTGGAACAGCCGGGCTACGGCAAAGATTGGTACAAGGTCATTGTGGAAAAGACGGGAGACCATTTCAAGATGAGATAGTGTTCCCGTGAGTCTCGTGCTTTACAAGAGGGTTCCTGTTTGTAAGGCAAACTTTCGTTAGAAAAAAACCTCAAAAACGGGTTTTTACGAGGAGAAGATATATTCTCTCGTTGGGAAACGGAAGCCGGCGAGTGCGTAACAAAAACACAAAAGTTTTGGTCAAGGATGAACACGAGAGAACAAATTATTGACAAATTTGCGGTAAGCAGCATAGCGCTGGCGATACTGCTGTTGTTTTTTTCGTGTAACAAAGATGGCAAAAACAAACCTAAGACCAATCCCGGCACGCCGGAATATTCGCTACATTATATACAAGACATCGAAATCAGTGGTATCGTAGCACTTCGCTCTTTTGACAGTCTGCTGGTTGTGTTCACCCATTCAACGGAAGAGCAAGCCAACATATTCCGCATTACGGGAAACACCTTGGAAGAAGCCGGTGCGCGCGGCACCTCGAGTTTGGGCGAGCTGACAGCCGGCAATCATTATACGGTTTCGTCCTCCGGCATCTGCCTTTGTGACGAAGAAGGACATTTGTTTGTGGCACAAACGGATGATGCTAAAAGAGACTATTGGATACCCTCAGGCAGCTATTCCTTTGCCTATGCAGCCGGAGGCTATGTCTTGGCTTATTCGTCCGAATATCAACGCTTGGATTTATACCTGTTGGCGGAAGAAGCTACATTATTGCGTTCTTTCCCGGTCAACAAACTCGTGAAACAAATAAGCTATTTCAAACATTTTTTCATCTTTTCATTTGCCGAAGGCTATGGTATCATCGATATGAATGCAGACTCACTTCATATTGAGGTTAGAGGAGATCAAGATTTCAAAGATATAGATTTTTTTGTGGTGGACCATGGGAGCCTGAAGATCGAAGGAAGTTCTAAGATAGTGCCCTATCACCGGATTGCGAAAATAGACATGGATGAGGATGGCAATTTTCAATATATTTCGAGAAATGAAGAGATTGCAGACCATGTGCTGGCATTTTCCTCCCGGGATGACACCTACTATATTTACCGGCAATATGACGCCATTCAGGTCTTTCATGACTACGGCGCTTCGATAGAGAGTGTACACAATCTGCCGGTATCCAATTTCTCAAAATGGCAGGTGTCGGACAGTTGCGGAGTCTGTTTTTACGGCAATTATGTGTATGCGATTAGAAATGACCGGGCTGCGTTGCGATTTTTTCGACTTGGAATGAACTGATACTGAATGTAAAATAATAAAGTCCTGAACAGCGTTCTACGAAAACATTATGACAATAAAGAAACACATAGCAAACAGACGGATGAAAATATGGGCAATCTTGCTCTGCATTTTTGTCTCCGGTGGTTCCTATGCGCAGTTTTACAATGGGACGCAGATGACTTTCGGCAAAAACAGGGTGCAATATGAGGATTTCAATTGGTATTATTACCGCTTCAACGCTTTCGATGTCTATTCTTATCTCGGCGGCAGGGAATTAGCGGTTTACGTAGCCAAATACGCCAAAGAAATTATCGATCGCATGGAATTGGAAACCGGCATCACCTTGGAAGACAAATTGCAATTTGTCGTGTTTAACAATTTTACGGACTTGAAACAAAGCAATATCGGACTGCTGAATGACGAACGCTATAATACCGGCGGGATTACCCACATCATCGGGACCAAAGTAGTTTTGTATTTTGACGGTTCACACCGGCATCTCGAAGAACAAATCCGGGCAGGCGTTGTCAAGACCTTGATAGACCATGCTATCTACGGAACAAGTCTCGGGGCACAAATCAAAAACAATTCATTGTTCCCGTTTCCGGAATGGTTTCTCAGCGGACTGGTTTCCTATTATTCCAAGGAATGGACCACAGATTTTGACGACCGCGTAAGGGATGGTATTGTTTCCGGCAGATATGATGATTTCAACAAATTGCGGGGAGAAGATGCCCGTCTGGCAGGGCATTCATTTTGGTATTTTATTGCCAATACCTACGGGAAAGAGAATATCGCCAACATTCTTTACCTTGCGAAAATGAGCCGCCGTGTTCAAAACGGATTTATTTATTCTCTTGGAAGACCGCTTCCGGCATTGATAGAAGAATGGCATCAATACTACCAAACACGCTACCGGAATATCAGCGCCAAAGAGATGCAGCCCGAGGGGAAAAACATTCTCCGGAGGAGTAAAAAAAATACGGTCTATCAACAATTGCGCATTAGTCCGGACGGAAAATACATTGCCTATGTCAGCAACCAATTCGGACGTTACAAAGTGTGTATCAAAAACTTAACTACCGGAAAGAAAAAAGTGATTTACAGGGGAGCCTACCGCCTAAATGAAAAAGTGGATTATTCGTATCCGGTGTTGGATTGGCATCCGAAGGGGGATATATTGGCTTTTATGGTGGAGAAAAAGGGGAAGCCTTATATGATTTACTACTCCTTGAAGGAGAAAAAAAAGGAACAAGTCTATATGAGTAACTTTGAAAAAGTGCTGGACTTTTCCTATTCGGATGACGGGTATTTTATGGCTATTTCGGCAATCAACCGCGGACAATCGGACATTTTTGTCTATAACACCGGAAGCAATACGTACGAACAAATCACTTTTGATGTCTATGATGACCGCTATCCGTGTTTTTATCACCACGACCAAAACATCATTTTCAGTTCCAACCGTCCCGGCGACACCCTTAGGCAAACGCCACCGCTCCAACCGCCGAGAGTTACCGGCAATTACCGGCTTTTCATGTACGATTACCAAAAAGGAAATCCGGTCTTGCAAGCCGTTACCCGGCAATCTTTCGGAGATGACATTAAAGCGCAGGCGTTGGATGGAGAGTCCTTCGTTTTTCTCGGCGACGAAAACGGTATCCGCAACCTGTATCTCGGCAAACTGGACAGCACTATCAATTTTATTGACACCACCATTCATTACCGCTATTTCACCCACACCTATCCACTGAGCAACTTCAAACGGAATATCCTGTCCTACGATGTCCACAAAAAGAGCCGGAAGTTGGCAGCATCTTTTTTTATCAACAACCGCTACGTTCCGGTGCTGACAGACCTTCCCGACCTGTCCCGGCTTACGGAAACCGGGTTGGGAAAAACCCGCTTTGCCGAATCACAAGACACCACTCTCCCACAGACAAAAGAAAAAAAGAAAAAGGAAGACCTGAACTACGCTTTCTACAATGTTCATCAATCGGACCTGGTCTCCAGGCTGCTTCAGCGCATTGATACCGCTAAACATTACAGCTATCAAGACCTTTTGGACAAAAAAGTCGATGATAGTGTATATCAGCTATTGATACGGAATTTTCCGGAGGAGAAACTGCTTCAATCCAAAAAGGGAAAAAAAGAAGAGCTCTTGCAAAGGCACAATTATTATGTTGAGTTCTTTTTCAATGAAATTACCATGCAATTGGATTTTACCAATCTGTTTAATTCATACCAACCCTTTATGGGAGGCGGACCGATTTATCCCAATGCAGGCGTAAACC
>WFZU01000208.1 GCA_015489405.1 Bacteroidales bacterium | reverse complement strand
GTTCTGAAAGCAAAGGAGTTGACTCACGTCAATGACTGGTTTCAGAACGAGCGTAACGCAGAAGTCGGACATTATAGACAAGCTCTACTTAATGACCAAAGCCGCCGCCCCAAGCAATCCGGCATTCCGTTCAATTAAACTTGACGGTAATATCTTAACGCTACCTTTGAAAATTTTCAGCATTTCTTCATTCATTACTCTTTCGGTTTCAGGAATTAAAAGGTGATGCGACTTAGCCATTCCTCCGGTTAAGAAAATTGCCTCCGGGCTGAATAATGCCACGTAATCCGCCAAACTTTTCCCCAAAATTTTTGCAGTGAATTGTATCGTTTCCAGTGCAAGTTTATCATTGTTTTGTGCCGCGATAAATATATCCTTTGCCTCAAAATGTTCTTTTTGTGCAAGTTCCGTTTCCATTTTGCTTATGCGTAAAAATTCTTTTGCCGTTTTCACAATTCCGGTTGCCGAAACATAGGTTTCCAGACATCCTTTTTTGCCACAAGCGCATTTTCTTCCGTTTTCTACGGCGGTTGTATGCCCCAGTTCACCGGCAAAACCCGTAGAGCCGTAGAGTATCCTACCGTTCACAAAAATACCCGAACCCAAGCCGGTTCCAAGGGTTACAACGAGGAAATTGGTCATGCTCCGTGCTGCACCGAAAAGTTTCTCAGCCATGGCAGCGGCATTCGCATCGTTGGTAAGTCGAGTTTTTATTCCGGTTTTATTTTCAAACATTTTGGAAAGTTCTATTTTTCCTTCCCAACGTAAATTCGGGGCAAACTCAATGCTTCCCGAAAAGTAGTTCCCGTTGGGCGCTCCAATTCCGATTCCCGTAATTTCAAACTCATTTAGTTTTTGGTTGGTATCCGAAATATAGGTAGATATTTCATCGACAAAAGATGCTGCGCTTATGAAATCAGCCGTTTTAAAAACATTATGATGTAAAATTTCTCCCCTTTTGTTTATCCACGCAAGTTCTATGTTGGTTCCGCCTATATCAATGCCGATGGCAATTTTTTCTTTATCCATGTACCTTTTTTATTTTGTGTCCGTAAAGTCCGTAAAATATAATATAGCTCAATCCGATAATCGGAATGATAAATGAAATTTGAATGTTTTTCGCTTCGATAATTTGGCTTTGTATCCACGGAAGTATCGCCCCTCCTACTATTGCCATCACCAAAAGGGAGGAGGCTTGACTGGTGTATTTCCCGAGGTCTTTTATGGCCAAGGTAAAGATATTCGACCAACCGATGGAGAAAAACAAACCTGCTCCCAATATAGACCACATCGCAAGACTGCCTGATGAAAAGATTGCCGTAAAAATCAATACTATATTGATGGATGAAAAAACGACCAAGGCGCGTGCTGCATTACTGCCGGACAGGGCAAAAGCAACGATACTAAGGGCAATATATATCAGGTAATAATAGATTTCCGAGAAATTCATCATGTTGAAAGTAAAATGACCGTCGATGAATTTTATGGATGTGGCAACATAAATAAAAGCAAAGACCGAAACCGAAATGACAAACATCAAAAAGTATTTTTTTACCGGATTGATTTCTTTGTTCAGCGCCACACTTGCCATCAATCGCCCGATCATTAAACCACCCCAGAAGTATGACAGGAAATAGCTTGCGTGACTTTCGGCAAAACCCATAACATTGTCGCTTTTAAGAAATTCCACAATCCACGTTCCTACGGAAACTTCGGATCCGACGTAAAAGAAAAT
This sequence comes from Bacteroidales bacterium, assembly GCA_015489405.1. Lineage (GTDB taxonomy): Bacteria > Bacteroidota > Bacteroidia > Bacteroidales > S143-32 > S143-32. Next base: position 1,012 of record WFZU01000208.1, on the reverse strand, counting down.
GGCAAAAATACCGAATAAAAGATGCCTGTTTTTAAGCACGGCAAGCCCTTTTTCTATTTTCTCGTTGTTCGTGAAAGCCGGCATTTTTACCAGCCAAACAACCACCGCCAATGCAAGGAAGATAAATCCGTAAATCAAATACGTCAAACTAATGGATTCTACCGTTTGCACTCCGTTTGAAAACACTTTGTAAATCAATATGGTACCTACAATAGGACCTATTGTCGTACCCAATGAATTGAAACCTTGTGCAAGATTTAACCTGCTGGAAGCATTTTCGGGTTTTCCGATAATGGCAGCATAAGGATTGGAACAAATTTGCAATAAAGTAACCCCCGTTGCCAAAACAAAGAGTGCCGACAGGAATGCGGCGTATGAATTGAGTTCTGCCGCAGGATAAAACCCGAAACACCCCAGGGCGGTTATGATCAAACTTACGATCATACCCTTCGCATAGCCGATTTTGTTAATCGGGTCTTTACCTGTGATCGAACTAACGAGAAAATACAGTAAGGAAACAATAAAAAAAGCACCGAAAAACGCCATTTGTACAAGCGAACGTTGGGTTGCGGTAAGCTCGAAAATACTTTTGAAAGAGTTTACCAATATATCGTTCATTACCGTGATGAACCCCCAAATAAAAAACAGGGATATCAGACTTATCAGTGCAGAAATGTTCGCTTTTTTATTCATAAAATTTGTTTGTGCAAATATAATAGGTTAAATCCAGCCGAATCCATTTTTTTACTCTTTTCCCTCCCCTGATATTTACATTGAACGGAAATGTCCCCCCTTTTTAAATAGTGTTTGTCCATAAAGTCCGGAATCTGAGCTAGAATGCTCAAGAACAAGGCTTGCGAAATACTCAAAACCAAGGAGTTGACTTCTGTCAATGCGATGCATTGAGCTTGCCGAAATGAAGTTTTGAGTATGAGCGTAACGAAGTTATTGCACATTATAGACGGACTAAATAGTGTCTGTCCATAAAGTCAAGAGCTTGGGCTAGAATGTT
>WFZU01000207.1 GCA_015489405.1 Bacteroidales bacterium | reverse complement strand
GTTCGAATTCAAGGCTTGTGAAGTTCTGAAAGCAAAGGAGTTGACTTATGTCAATGACTGGTTTCAGAACGAGCGTAACGCAGAAGTCGGACATTATAGACAAGCTCTATTTAGATTTTTCCAAACTGTGATAATAATACAATTTAATTGTAAACTGAATAATTCTTCACCTATCTTTGCACATTCATTCAGTTTTTCAAAAGATGAAAAAATGAACAAACGCATAAAAATAAAGTACCATGAAAGATAAATTGAAAAGGGAAGCATTAACATACCACGAGAAAGGACGACCGGGAAAGATAGAGGTGAAACCAACCAAACCTCATGCCACGCAAAAAGACTTGTCTTTGGCATATTCGCCCGGAGTGGCGGCACCTTGTCTGGAAATAGAGCAACAACCGTCCAATGCCTACAAATACACTTCCAAGGGTAATCTTGTGGGGGTTATCTCCAATGGTACGGCAGTGTTGGGATTGGGGGATATTGGAGCGCTTGCCGGAAAACCGGTGATGGAAGGAAAAGGTTTGCTTTTCAAAATCTTTGCGGATGTGGATGTTTTTGATATTGAGGTGGACGAGAAAGACCCGGAACGTTTCATCGCAGCCGTGAAGGCTATTGCTCCCACCTTCGGAGGCATCAATCTCGAAGATATCAAAGCTCCCCAATGCTTTGAAATAGAGGAACGCCTGAAAAAAGAATTGTGTATTCCGGTGATGCACGATGACCAGCACGGAACGGCGATTATCAGTTCGGCGGCTTTGCTAAGTGCCTTGGAAATTAGTCATAAGAAAATTGAAAATATTAAGGTCGTGGTCAATGGAGCCGGTGCTGCAGCGATGACTTGTGCCAAGCTCTACATGAAGCTGGGAGTGAAAAAAGAGAATCTCGTTATGCTGGATAGCAAAGGCGTCATTCACAAAGAACGCAAGGATTTGAACAAATACAAAATCCCTTTTTCGACGGATAAACCCGTTTATACGCTGGAAGAAGCAATCGTAGGTGCCGATGTATTTTTGGGACTTTCCGTCGGCGGTGTTTTGAGCAAAAAGATGTTGCAAACTATGGCAGCCGACCCGATTGTTTTTGCCTTGGCAAATCCGGATCCGGAAATTACTTATGAGGATGCCATGGATGCGAGGGAGGATGTAATCATCGGTACCGGACGTTCGGATTATCCCAATCAAATCAACAATGTGTTGGGGTTCCCCTATATTTTTCGCGGAGCCTTGGATGTAGCGGCTACCGATATTAACGACGAGATGAAACTGGCAGCCGTCAGAGCCTTGTCGGATTTGGCACGTTTGCCGGTGCCCGAAGAAGTCAATATTGCTTTCCATACCAAGAACCTTGCTTTCGGACGTGAATATTTGATTCCGAAGCCTTCCGACCCGCGATTGATAGAATATGTTGCCCCTGCGGTTGCCAAAGCGGCTATGGAGTCGGGCGTTGCCCAACATCCGGTTCAAAATTTCTCAAGATACAAAGAAAATCTCAGAAAAAGAATGGGAATCGGTATTCCGCTCATGAGACAGATTAAAAACCGTGCTTGCCGGAATAAGAAAAGGGTTATTATGTCGGATTCCGATGATTACAAAATGCTGAAAGCTGCCGAAATCGTCTTTTCCGAAGGTATTGCTACGCCGGTTTTACTCGGAAATCCGAAAAAGATTAACAAAATCATCGAGGATAATGATTTACAACTTTCAGAAGTTGAAATCATTGACCCTAAGTCCAAGAAAGAAAAGAAAAGGAGGGAGGCTTTCATCAAAGAATACTGGGAAAAAAGGAGAAGAAAAGGGGTTACAATGTCCTCTGCCAGAGATGCGATGTTGCATCGGAACTATTACGGGGTGATGCTTTTGGAACACGGTGTGGCAGATGCTTTTATTTCCGGTGTAAACCGGAATTACAACGATACCTTGCGTCCCGCCTTGCAGATTATCGGTAGAAAAAAAGGGGACAACATTGTGTCCGGTATGTATATTATCAATACCAAAGAAGGTCCTATGTTTTTTGCCGATTGCACGGTCAATAAAGATCCTTCCATTGACAGCCTGATCGAAATTACCTTGCAAACGGCGCGTGCCGTCAGAAATTTCAATATTGAACCGCGTATTGCCTTTGTCTCCTATTCTAATTTCGGTTCTAATAAAGGAAATATCCCTGAAAAACAAAGAGCCGTTGTTGAAAGACTTCACAAGGAATATCCGGAACTCATTGTAGATGGAGAGATGCAAGCGAATGTTGCTTTGGATGAGGAACTCCTGAAAGGCGAGTTCCGCTTCTCGGAATTGAAAGGAAAAAAGGCTAATACATTGATATTCCCGAGTTTAACATCGGCGAACATTGCTTACAAACTCGTTCAAAAATTTGGTGCTTTGGATGTGGTAGGTCCGATTATCAACGGGATGAATAAGCCGGTTCACGTGCTTTCTCTCGGAGCCAGTGTCGATGAGATTGTCAATATGGTTATGGTAGCCGTATTGGATGCTCAAGCCAAAGAGAAAGAAGAGACTGAAAGCTAAACAACTGCCGTCCGGATGTTGGAAAAGATGACTCCCGGGCGACATAAGCGGATAAAATCTTTGATTTTGCGACAGAATACAATTATAAGCAAACACAAGGGCTTTGGGAAAAACACTAATGAGAGTCTGTCCATAAAGTCCGGAGTCTGAGCTAGAATGTTCAAGAACAAGGCTTGCGAAATACTCAAAACCAAGGAGTTGACTTTTGTCAATGACTGTTTTGAGTATGAGCGTAACGCAGTTATTGGACATTATAGACGGAC
>WFZU01000206.1 GCA_015489405.1 Bacteroidales bacterium | reverse complement strand
GTGAATAATATCAGTCTTGATACATTGGAAATTAGTCAGTTGGACTTGGATTTGACCAAGCAGCATATTCGTGAGCTTTATGATGCTTTTCTTCTTTTTGAGAAAATGATCGGAACGGAAAATAGTCCGGAAATTTCTTCGGGAGAAGAGGAAATCGCGGATGTTGATGATTTCTTGACCGGACTGGATGAGGATATGGAAGAAATATTCGCCGAAATTGATGGAGCGGGGGATGAGGTGGAGAACCATGAGGAAGCACCTTCTGAACCGCAGCCGGCGAACGAAGATGTGGCGCAAGAAAATATAGAAGAGGAAGTGCTCGCAAAAGCGCAATCCGGAAATGGGGGCGAGGTTGATACGCAGGTGGAGAATGAAGAAAAAACGGAAGAAGAGGTAGAGGCTGCCGCAGCAGAAAAACCGGTAGAACCAACAGAACCGGAAAAGGAAGAAATAAGGCAAGACCCTCCTGCTGCCGATGTGCCGGAAGAACCCGTTAAGGAAGAGAAAAAAGTAAAACAGCCGGAGACGGGTGTCAAAACATTGTTTGATATTCTCGAAGATAAAGGCAGTGAAAGGTTGCAGGATAAAGTGAGTCATCAATCTATTGCCGATTTGAGGGAAGCTATTGGTATTAATGAGAAATTCCGTTTTATCAACCGCTTGTTCAGAGGAGATATGAACGAATACAATAAGGTGATTGACAAATTGAATGGGCTGAGTACGATAGATGAGGCGGATACTTTTCTGTTTACGTACAAGGTTCGATACGAATGGGACGAAGAGGGGGAAGTGTATCGTGAATTTAGGGCAATCGTTGAGCGCCGCTATCCTTAGTCCGGGTTTCCCGTACGGGAAAATAAGTAGTGTCTATGCATAAAGTCAAGAGCTTGAACCGGAATGTTCGAATTCAAGGCTTGTGAAGTCCTGAAAGCAAAGGAGTTGACTTACGTCAATGACCGGTTTCAGAACGAGCGTAACGAAGTTATTGGACATTATAGACGGACTCTAAGTAGGGCTTTGTAGAATGCCCGTAACATTCATTTTTTGAATATAGAGATACAAAAAAAGCCTGACCTACACGGTCAGGCTTTTTTTGTGTAAAACCAAATGAAGTCTATATTTAGACAGCCTTCACATTTACTGCGTTTAAACCTTTTCTTCCTTCTTTCAATTCAAACTCTACGTTATCGCCTTCTTGAATTTCATCAATTAAACCTGATACGTGTACAAAATACTCTTCATTAGTTTCTGCGTCGGTAATAAAACCGTAGCCTTTCGACTCATTAAAAAACTTTACTGTTCCTTTTTTCATTTTAAAAAATTTAATATAAATATGCGGCGAAAGTAAACAAAGAAGTAAACGCTTTTATATTTATTTTCAGAAATTATCCGTAAGACATGGATGCAACTTGAATATAAAGCATGGATGGGTTGTAATGTGTTGATATTTAAGTATGTATGTGTTTATTTTGTTGTTAAAAGGAATGGAGATAAGATAGTTTGGAAGACAAAAAAATAAGATATTGAGAGCGAAACTGTTCCTGATGCGATTTGAAAACAGGCGGAATGTTGAATGATTGGCTTTCTTTCTTCCAAAATCGTTTTGAGCTATGCATCTTTTTTATTCTTTAAAATAGTGTTTATAAGGAGGCGTTAAAACTTTTTTCCGGCGGTTTCGATACAGTTCATTTAAAAGCGGGTTTATGGATAAACACTTTATCGTAAACTAAAAATATATATTTTTGCAAAAAAAAATGAAAAAGGTATGTTAGATAAGCTGAAAGCGATTCACGACAGGTGGAAGAGTATCGAAGAGGAGATGAGTAAACCGGAAGCAATGTCCGATATGGATAAGTTTATTCAGCTAAGCAAAGACTATAAGGACTTGAAACCCATTGTGGATGCTTACTATGAGTATAAAGATGTTTCGGAAAATATTGAATCAACCAAAGAATTGTTAGCTACGGAAAAAGACCCGGATTTCCGGGAGATGGCTAAAGAAGAATTGAATCAACTCATCCAGCGTAAGAATGAAATGGACGAGGAAGTTCGCATTCTGTTGTTGCCCCAAGATCCGGATGATAAGAAAAATGCCGTTATGGAGATACGTGCCGGAACGGGGGGTGATGAAGCCAGCATTTTTGCGGGCGACCTTTTCCGGATGTACACCCACTATATAGAGAGTAAAAATTGGAAATATGAAGTGGTAGATTTGACCGAAGGTACGGTCGGTGGATACAAAGAGATTATTATGAATGTTACCGGCGAAGATGTTTTCGGTACGCTAAAATATGAATCCGGAGTGCATCGTGTACAAAGAGTTCCTCAGACGGAGACCCAAGGAAGGGTACATACGTCGGCTGCTTCGGTAGTGGTTTTGCCGGAGGCAGACGAATTTGATGTGGAAATCAAACCGGCAGATGTGCGCCGGGATTACTTCTGCTCTTCCGGACCGGGAGGACAGTCGGTCAATACGACTTATTCCGCCGTACGCTTAACTCATATCCCTACCGGTATTGTGGCGACCTGTCAAGATGAAAAGTCTCAACATAAAAACCTTGCCAGCGCTATGGCGGTGCTCCGTGCCAGAATTTATGAGATGGAATACCAAAAACATTTGGAAGAATTAAGTAAAAAACGTAAGACGATGGTCTCCACCGGTGACAGGTCGGCAAAAATCAGGACATACAATTATCCTCAGGGCAGGGTAACCGACCATCGTATCGGTCTTACTCTCTACAATCTGAATAACATCATGAACGGAGATTTACAAGAAATCATTGATGCCTTGCAAGTCGCCGAGAACGCCGAACGCCTGAAAGCCGAGTTTGGAGAATAGCTACTTGTTTTGTATTGCTTGTGGTAAGCTTCAAAAGCTTTTCGCCCACCGGGCAAGAATATATTATTGTTTGATAAAAGAACCGGAATAGGACATATTGTCTTTTCTGATTTGCATAAAATATCTTCCCTTTGCCAAGGCATCTATTTTTATAAAATTTTGATTCTCCATAAACAGAACTTGCTTGGCTTGTATGTCAAAAATTCTTAGTTGCATTCCTTGCGCAGGCATATTTATTCTCAAAAAGTTGATTGCCGGATTGGGAAAAAACGAAAACGCTTGCCTTTTTGCCGGAAAAATTCCAACACTACTGTTTTGAGCACCGGGAGTACCGTGTCCGGAAGAAGCCGCCCAATTTTCAGCCAGCGCATTGTCTGCATTGACATCGGTTAATTCCAAGGTCGGACCATCTCCGTCAGCTGCCGTGGGCCAGGGGTCTTTGTCATCATACTCGACTTGATCTACCGGTGTATTGTCGGCATCGTACAGGCGAAGCAATTCTCCGCCGTTACTTAAACCGAAAGAAAAATACCCGGCGCAATTGCTAACATCCGGAAAAAGGCTGTGAAAATCCGCCGAATCGCGAGCAATAACTATATATCCGCCTGCAGGAATTACCGTTCCTGAGGGAAATGAAAAAGAATGTTGGTCATCGCTGTCCTTGAAGACCCAAGCACTCATATCTACTTCATAGTCCATCGCATTGGCAAATTCAATCCAATCTCCAACGGCAAAATCCGGTGAAGAATTATAATTTATTTCATTGATTACGATGTTTTGTGCAAATGTCGCTCCGGAGAATAACGGGAGCAAAGCAAACAAAGTGAGAAAGTATTTCATCTTTTTCATATTGAAATATTTTTTCTGCAAAGATAAAGTTTTCCGGCTTTGCGTATCGCGTAAATTCAAAAAATCTCCTTTGTTTTTTCGTTGCCGCTTTGCTACATACCGTAAAATCAAAACCGGATTTATTTTCCGGTTTGTAGTTTGTAACGTCGTTTGAGTCCGGCTGTTATGCCGTGGAGGGAATACCGTATTTTGATAAGTTGCTTTTACCATCTAAATCATCCGTATTTTGAAATAATTGATATATTTGCAAAAAATATGAAATTTATGAAAACAAGGTTTTTCATCGTGTTTGTGTTGATTTTTTCGTTTTATCAACTATTGCCCGGACAGGTATATATCAATGAATTTCTTACTTCCAATGTTGCTACTAATTATGATCCGGATAATACCGGATTTGTCGATTGGATAGAATTGTACAATGCCGGTAATTCAACGCTTAATATAGGTGGATATTTTCTGAGTGATGATTCCTTGAACGCACAGAAATGGCAGATTCCCGCCGGTATTTCTATTCCCGGACACGGATATGTCTTGTTTTGGGCAGACGGCTTGGACACAGGGAGTCATACCAACTTTAAACTTTCCAAATCAGGGGAATATGTAGGTCTGTTTTCCCCTTCGGGAACGCTTTTGGACGGACGAAGCTACCCTCCGCAGGAGACGGATATTTCTTTCGGACGAAAGCCGGAAGACCTTTCCCAATGGGGATATTTTTTCTATCCCACTCCCGGACTATCCAATGACACTCCTTTTTATACGGATACGCAAAGAACGGTCGCACCCTCTTTTTCTTTGCCCGGGGGCTTGTATTCAAGTCCTCAAACGGTCAGTTTGAGCAGTCCTTCGGCGGATGCCGAGATTCATTACACTCTGGACGGTTCGGTGCCGCGTTTGAGTTCACCCTTATACAGTGCTCCTTTGACGTTGGATACGACTTCTATAGTCCGTGCCGGATGTTTTGAGGAAGGCTTTATGCCGGGTCCCGTTGTTACGCAAACTTATTTCATCGGTGAAACGCAGCATCTTCCGGTGATATCTATCGTAACCGAAAATAAAAATCTCTTTGGAGACACTATCGGAATTTATTGTGTCGGTACCAACGGTATCGAAGGCTATGGAGGAATCGTCGCCAACTACTGGCACCGCGATTGGGAGCGTCCCGCAAATATTGAATTGTACGAAACGGATGGCAGTCAAGTAATCAACCAAGTGGGAGGTATTGCCATCAATGGACAACGTCGTAATATGGCACAAAAATCATTGCGAATCTTTGCCCGCAAAAAATACGGAACTCCAAGTTTCCATTATCCCGTATTTGAGAATTTGGATATTGACGATTTCCATTCATTGGTACTGCGCAACGGGGGTATTCCGGACTTTGCCAATTCCCTTATCCGTGATAATTTGGTTCAAGAACTTGCTACCGACCGTATGGATATAGATGCACAAGCAAGCCGCATGTCGGTCGTGTATTTGAACGGAAAATATTGGGGAATATACAGTATCAAAGAGAAACAAAATGAAAGTTATCTGGCGGCTCATCACAAGATTGACCCTGCCAATATTGATTTGTTGGAAAATCAAAATGCCGGTGTCATTGAGGGTAACAATGCTTCCTACCTTGAGATGATGGAAATATTGCGCAACAATAATCCCGGTGAGCTATATGATTATATCAACCAACATATTGAAATATCCGAATATCTGGATTATTTGACTACGGAAATATACACGGGGAATTATGATTGGCCTATGATTAATATCAAATTTTGGCGCGAAAAAAGCGAACGCAGCAAATGGCGTTGGCTGCTTTACGATACGGATGATTGTTTCGGACTCTGGGGTGATTATCAATACAATTCTATTCACCACGCTTTGGATACCGAAGGCTCAGGTTGGCCTAATCCTCCGCAATCTACCGAATTTGCACGCCTTATCTTGAGTAATGAAAAGCTAAGAAACGAATTTGTACAGGTGTTTGCTGCCCATGCAGCTACGACTTTTGCACCGGAAACCGTCAAAACAAAAACGGACGAGATGAAGGCTGAATTGCAAGATGAGATGCCCCGCCATATCGCCCGTTGGAAAGACTTTGATTCTCCCGACGGGACTTGCATCCAGAGTATGGCGGCTTGGGATACTACGTTTGAGGAGATTAAGAATTATGCGGACTTGCGGTGGAGTGCTATACGGCAACATATTATCGATGAGTTCAATCTTGCAGGATACGTTTACTTGACGACCTCTTCCGAGCACGGAAAGATCTTTGTTCATCACGTTCCTCTCGAAGAGGGTACTCATACGAACGCCTTTTTCAAGGATGTTCCCATGCAATTGACTGCTGTCCCGGACCTGGGTTATCGCTTTGTTAAATGGGAGGGGCTTTCCGGTGAGACCTCGCCCACGATAGAGATAACACCTGCTACGAGTGCGGGTCTTACGGCAATCTTTGAGACGGATGATAGAAGCGTCCTCCCCACAAGCATAACACAGCAAGATACCCTGTATTATGCTCTTTCTCCGTATATCGGCTATGATGATATGACGATTGAAGCCGGCGCCTCACTTTATATTGAAGCCGGTGTTGAAATATATATGCCGGAGGAAAAAAGTATTTATGTGCATGGTAATTTGCTTGTGGACGGGACGGAGCAATTGCCTGTTAAAATACTGGCAAATACGGAAATAGCTTCCCGGAATTGGGGAGGATTGTATTTTGAAAATACCCCCGCCACGCAAATACTGCATCATCTGATTATGCGTAATACCACGCACGGACTTGAGCCTTGGCAAAAAGCCGCACTGGCTGCCTACGGAAGCAGAATAGTCTGTGATCATATTGATATAGCGGATTGTTGGCAACCTGTTCATGCCGAATACGGTAATTTCTTTATGCGGGATAGCCGTCTTTATTGTTATTATACCGGAGACCAGATCAATGTTCAATATGCAGATAGCGCCGTGGTGAAAAACTGCGATATCGGGGGGAGTATAGCTCCGGATACCGATGGCGTGGATTTTGACGGGATTAGTTACGGACTGATTCAAGGGAACCGGATATACGGATTTAACGGATTCAATTGCGATGGAATAGATATTGGCGAGGGCTCAACACAAATACATATTGAAAAAAACAAAATATATAATTGTACGGACAAAGGTATTTCCGTCGGGCAAGGCTCACACGTTTTTGTTGAAAATAATTTTATCTATCGTTGTAATATGGGGGTCGGTATCAAGGACTCGAGTTCTTATGCCTTGATAAATAAGGATACTTTCTATGCCAATGATTTTGGCGTTGCCTGCTTTGAAAAGAATTATCACGCCGGCGGCGGTAGTGCGGATATTACGAATACGATTATTGCCGGAAGTCTGCTGAATCCTGTTTTCAAAGACGACCTTTCCTCAATTAATATAACTTATTCTTGTTCAGATACCTATCCCTTGGATGGGGATAATAATATGGTTGCCAATCCACTTTTTCAAGATACTCTGTTGATGAATTTTGCCTTGTCCGGAGATTCTCCCTGTATAGATGCAGGAGATCCCGGTTCCCCTTTGGACGAAGACGGAAGCATTACCGATATGGGAGCAATCCTGGATTATTATAGCAATCCGGATACCAATATTGTGATCAATGAAATTAATTATCATTCCGGTCCGCTATACAATTCCGGTGATTGGGTGGAACTTTACAATAAGTCTAATCATAGTGTCGATTTGTCCGCTTGGACTTTTAGCGATAGCGATAAAGAGCATACTTATTTGATTCCGGACGGATTACAGCTGGGACCGGAGCAATATTTGGTCTTGTGTAATAATCACGAGCAACTGACCTCCGTCTATTCTTATCCCGTCAATTACCGCGGAGATATTGGATTTGGGTTTAGTAATTCGGGGGAGATGCTCCGTCTCTACGACAGCCGGATGAATCTTTGCGACCTTGTCGAATATGATGACCATAGCCCTTGGCCCGAAGAAGCCGACGGGGGAGGGAAGACCTTGGAACTCATTAATCCCTACTATGACAATAACCTGGCGGAAAGTTGGAAGGCGGATAAGGACTTGGGAAGTCCCGGAAGATCTAATAATGAAAATAGTGCTGTCGATAATTATCCGGGTCAAACCTTTGTTTTGTATCCCAACCCCACTCATTCTTATTTCAAGATAAATAAAATACTCAATACCGAATTGCGGATTTATAGCCTGCAAGGCGTTCTTCTTATGGAAAAAAACGATCCTTCAAATTCGCTCGTTGATGTTTCCGGACTTCCACCCGGACTGTATTTTGTTATTTTTAATTACGGAGGCGAACAATATACATTGAAGTTAGTCATCCAATAGGATAATAATATCCTATGGTTTGTAACATTTTACCGCTTTGTGTTCAGGTTTGAAAAAATGGAATATTTTCCGCTAACACTATCTGCACTTATAAGATAAACCCCGTATTCGGGGTGTAGGGAGCTGAATTTCCGGGCTTTGTCCGTCCCCATCACCATCAAGGCGGTTGCGACGGCATCTGCTGTGGCACAGTTGTCTGCTATTACGGTGGCACTCAGTAGATTATGCGTTACGGGGAAACCGGTAGAAGGGTCTATGGTATGCGAGTATTTGATGCCGTCTTTTTCGTAAAATTTGCGGTAGCTTCCCGAAGTGGCAATAGCCTGGTTGTGGATGGGAATTTTCGTTTGCAAGGCATCTCCGTAGGAAGCATTTTCGACCGGTTTTTCAATCCCTACTATCCAGGGACGGTGTCCGGGTTTTTCGCCGGAGGCTAAGAGCTCTCCGCCAATATCGACCAAAAAATTGTCAATTCCCTTTCCTTTCAAAAAAGCTCCGACCAAATCCACCGAATAGCCCTGGGCTATAGCATTGAAATCAAACAGTGTACGTTTGTCTTTCTTGATAATACGTTTATCTTTGATACGCAATAAATCAAAATGGGAAAATTGTAACAGGCTGTCAATCATATGTTTGTTTACATCCTGACGCTCGAAGTTTCCAAATCCCCAGACATCTACAATAGCCCCGATTGCCGGGTCAAAAGCGCCGTCCGAAAGCGCATTTATTTTTTTGGAAAGTTGAAAAAGATTAATGAAATCCCGGTTGAGAACCACGTTCGTGTCATTCCTGTTGATGCGGGATATCATTGAATTTTTTACCCATAGAGAGGCGGTCAAATCAAAGTCGTGCAACAATTTTTCGATAGAATCTTTGAGGTTTCTATGCTGCGCATCATAATAAATCACTTTGTAGTAGGTGCCCTGTATTTTGCCTCCGATGCGGACCGGCTCCGGTCGCGGTGTGCAAGCGAAGAC
>WFZU01000205.1 GCA_015489405.1 Bacteroidales bacterium | reverse complement strand
GGTTTCCCTCACGACACGGCTTATATTTGTGGTGGAGACAGTCTTTTCGTGGATACGGAAGATTTTAATACCGATGAAAACACCTTATTCTTCTGGAAAGAGATTGGAGAAAGTAACTTTACCCAAGGGGGCAATATCGATACGATTACTTCACCCGGTATCTACGTACTCAATTTGAAATATAACGGGGTATGTGACTTCTGGGATACTTTGACCGTGCTCAATGCCATCGACCCTCAGGTAAGTTTGTTCCCCGGTCCTTATTGTGAAGGAGATACCGTTCATCCGGTGATTACACCGGACAATCTTCCGTATACCTATGAGTGGTTTAATGGAAATACCGACTCAACTTTAATAACCGAGTTGAGCTACAACAATGAGAATGTTTGGTTACAGATTACCGATACAAGTACGAGATGTTCGAGTATTGATACAGTCGTGATGAGTGTACTGGACAAGCCGCATCCGGAACTCTATCTCGTGGGAGATACGACCTTGGAATTCGGGACACATATTACGCTTGATGCAGGTCCCGGAGGCACCAGCTACCTGTGGACCAACGACAATCCTTCTATCCCGATAGACCATCCGGACAAGCGAACGATTACCGGATATGGAATGGATGTTCCCGTTACCTATACGGTTAATGTTACCAACAGTGCAGGCTGTTCTGCTGATGCTTCGGTCAAATTGGGACTTTATCCTCCTTGTAAGTACGATGTCCCGAATGCCTTCACTCCCAACGGTGATAAAAGGAATGATGTATTCTTTGTCAAAGGTCCCGTCAATGGATACAAAGAATTAAATTTAATGATTTTCAACCGCTACGGCGAGATGGTCTTCCGGACCAACGATATTACGAAGGGTTGGGACGGCACCGTCAATGGGAATCTGCAAGAATCGGAGGTTTTCACTTTTCACCTTATCGTAAACTGTATTGACGGTGGAATAGTAGAAAAAAGCGGAAATATTACCTTAATAAGATAAACAAATGAACACAAAATATCTGCTTGCCGGTTTGTTTCTTTTGCTTGCGTTCTGGTTGCCGGCACAAGACATACACTATTCGCAATGGGATGCGGCTCCGCTGTATATCAATCCTGCACTCACGGGAAATGCTTCCTGCTCTTGGCGCACCGGCGTCAATTACCGGACACAAGCCCAATATACCAAACCTTTTGAGACTTATAATGCCTTTATTGACAAGCGTATCACACCCGGATTTGCCGGTCCTCACGGATGGTTCGGTTTAGGTACGAATCTATACTATGATAATGCCGGAGACGGTCCGCTGAAAAAGATTCAAGCCATCTTGTTTTTGAGTTATACCAAAGGATTTAATGCAGACAATACGACCTACGCCTCTATGGGTGCCGGACTGGGTATTACCAATAGACAGATTAATAATAATTACACCTTTGATAATCAATGGAACGGTACGACCTTTGAATTTGATCCGAACTTTCCTTCGTATGAGAATTTTCCGAATGCCTCTATATTTTATCCGGATTTTAATTTTGGCATTCACTTTCACCAGCAAGCCGGGAGGAATTTTTTCTACGAAATAGGAAGTAGTCTAAGTCATATCAATAAACCCGTAGAGTCCTTCTTTGGAGAAGAGCAACGTTTGGAAAGGAAATCCATCAGTTATCTGACGACCAATTTTAAATTAGGTACAAATACAATTATTAATCCTTCCGCATACTACGTATGGCAAAACAACGTAAGCGAATTGATGATTGGTGGCAATATTGAATACACACAAGCTTATTTGACACTGATTGCCGGGATTTGGAACCGTATCAACCGCGATATAATCCCACGAATAGGAATAGAATATCACCTGATGCGTTTACAATTCAGCTATGATGTAAACATTTCCGAACAAAGATCCGCCAGCAGTTACAAAGGTGGTTTCGAGGTTTCTCTAATTAAAATTTTCTGCCCCGGGAAGAAAGTGGATAAGACGTGTAAATCTTTACGATTCAAATAAAAAGCCCCTTACATTGTCTTATTCTCTCCGACAAGGGACTTTCTGCTGAGTTCGGATATAATAATGCCGGCAGACATGGAAAGGTTGAGGGATTCCGGAATATCCGTTGCAAAAGGAGGAATGCTCAGAGACTTGGCAACTAATTTTTTAATTGTGGCAGAGACCCCCTTGCCTTCATTCCCAAAAATAATAGCGTAGGGTTTTCCGGACTCCGGATAAAAAGAATATATACTCTCTCCTTGCATATCCGTATAATAAAAATCGACATCCGGATGGGATATAATAAACTTTTCAATGTCCAAATAATGAACTTTTACCAAGCAGAAAGCACCCATACTGGCTTGAATAACTTTGGGATTATATATATCCACACTATCCGGTGAACAAATAATCTGTTTAACACCGAACCAAGCCATCGTCCGTATAATCGTCCCGAAATTCCCTGGATCCTGAATCGCATCGAACATCACCACCGGGGTAGATAAGTGTATATCACCTTTATCCAAAGATTCCTGTTTCATCGTAAACAATAGATCTCGTGGATTTTTCAAAAGACTTACCGTCCTTAACTGACTCTCGTCAAGGACGTAAAAAGGAATATGTGAAGGGAAAACAGACGAGGATGAATATTTTCGATACCAAGTTTCCAAACCATAAACAGCTTCAATAATATTGGGATTGACCGCAAGGACAAATTCTAATATTTTATGAGTTTCACCAAAAAAAAGTTTATATTTCCGTCTTCCCTTATGAGAGTGCAGTTCTTTTAATTGACGAATTTTTCTTTGAGAGATAAGTAACATTATTATTTAAAGACTTGGAATTTAAATATGCAAAAGAATAGCATTAGAGAAGGCAGGGACAGGAGTGTCGAAGAAGGAGGAAATAAAGGAAGCAGTATAAGATATATCATTCTAAAATAAAAAAAGCCCTGCTTCCGCAGGGCTTTAATAAAACGGAATAATCCTAATCTAAGACTTTTTTACGTGCATTATACACTTTCTTAGCACCGTATCCGGCAGCGAAGCTCAACAAAATGAACAAACCACCGTCAATAGGTCCACCTACCGGAGAACCAGCGGGACCACCACCTACAGTGGTATCACCGGGCATAGGCTGCGCCATTAAGAATGCAGGAAGTGTTATCATTGCCACAAAAGCCAATTTTTGAATCAAATTTTTCATAATATATTATTTTTTACAGTTTACAAATTATTTTACAAACACTTTAGCATTAACTACATTATCATTCAAGATAACACTTACTAAATAATAGTTATCATCACTCATCGTCAAGGTATTTCTTCCTTGCTTAGCGGATGTTCTCAGCACTTCTTGACCTAACATATCATACACTACGATAGCAGAAGCATTGGCATTATCAATATTCACAATGATATTACTTTCATTGGAATAAATATTAATTCCGTTAGAAGCAGCTTCGCTGATTCCCAAAGGAGCAAAGTGAAGGATAAATCTATTATCATTATCCGTAGCATGATAGGTGAAAGTATAAGAATCAGTTAACAAATTGGTAGTAATACCGGTAAAGGTATCTTCCAAAATAACGGTAGAGTAATCTCCCGATTCAACGACTTCGATGGTATATTCACCGGAAGCTTGATTTTTGGCTCTGAAATACAAAGGCATACTTTCTTCTAAGGTAGAGAACGAATTGATAGACAATTTAGTTCCGTTAGCATCGATAGTGTACATTTGAGGTACTTCGTCAACCGGAGTAAATTTCTTATAAGCATCATATTTAGAATCAAAACCGGCGGTAGCATTTTTGTCCAAACAGATATAAGCTACATCTTCATACTGATCATTAGATGCTCTAAGTTTCAAAATATTGGAAGTAGCTTTAGTAACCGCAGAAGTAGCCGTTACAACGGCAGCTTTATCAAAGTGGAAGTTAGCAGCATTATTCGTATGAACAAAGAAACCTTCACCGGCAGCCAGTTGATAATGACCCACACCGGCGGCAGTACCGGAAACATAATTCGTACCATCCCAAGTAGCTACAGATTGATCAACACCGGCATCCCAAGTAGTAGCCGTAATATCAAACGTACCGGGGAAAGGATTACCCAATAAATTCCATCCGGCATAAGAACCACCGGCAGTGAATGTCATCGGATAAGTCATATCGGCATTATTAACGGTAGCATTCACTCCACTCATCTCAATATATTGAGGTAAACCACCGCTATAATCAATCGTAGCAGGATTAACACCGGCACAAGGATTAGTAGAAGCGTAATCAGCATCCAACAAAACAAATGCACCATTACCGGCACCAAAAGTGTAATCGGGTTGATCACAACCTAAAGGAGTATGTTGAACAAAAGTATTATTAACCTCATCCCAGGTATTCAAATAGAAATCATTCATAAAACCGTCAAATCCATTAAAAGGTGAAAGACCGTCAGTACTGATTGCGACAGGAGAAGAAATAGCATGCCAATCAGCATCATTCATAGGAATATAGTACCCGTAGGTATAAAGACCGGTGCCCAAGAAGTTACCATCCACAACCAAAGAAGCAGGAGTATTAGTAGCCGGGTCCATACCCATATAGAAGAAACCATTATTGGTAAAGTCTCCGGTAATATGGAAAGACAAAGCGGAAAGCGCAACCAAACCGGCTGGATTTCCTCCACTGGGACCTTCAATGGTCAAAGCAGCAAAAGTATGATCAGCAGCAGAGCTGGCACACAAAGGAGTACCGGCAGGAATCGTAGCCGTATCCAAAGGATCATTATCACCGGGCACACCGTTAGGAGTCCAGTTTAAAGGATCGGTGAATTCGTTATTTCCTTGGCTTCCGTTCCATACGAAATCAATAGGGGCTGTTGGAGAAGCAGGAATACCAACAAGAGCTGTCAAGGGATAGAATGAATTATCCCAAGCCGTAACCTGAGTAACAGCTTTTTCTAACTTACCACCAATTTCAGAACCGGGTTGAGGGACTAATTTTGCAGTAGTACCCCACGTAATGGTAATGGGACCACCACCGTCATAATGGAACTTATAATCCCATAACCGGATAGGGGTTCCACCATACCATTGAGGATCAATTCCGGGAGCTGTCGTCGTATAGAAAATAGCACGTAAGTCTCCACCAGGATTATTGTAAACATAAGGAGCTGAGCCATAATCCGTAAGCATTTGACTCAAATTCCAATACCATTTTTGAGTTGGAGGAGGACCGGAAGTTTTCAACAATGTCATTACATTAGCATCAAAATCTAACATCAGAGCAGCACTTTTGATTGAACTAACTCCATCAGGGCTAGTCGGATATGACAATTCGTCCAACCACACATTAACCAAGAAATCATCCCCGGGTTGAGGATTCGGATTAGAAGGATCCAAACTTACTCTTAATTTACAAGATTGCTGTCCAAAGGCGAAACTCATAGTAAGAGCCATTACAAATACTAAAATAATTTTTTTCATTTTACATTTTTTTTATTAACACTAATTTATTTAATTTATTTAATTACTACCATCAGCATCACCAGCCATAATTCCCTGATAATTTACTGTACCAACACCATTGGTAACAGTAACGTTTTGATCTATAAATAACCAATCGTTAATAGGGTATCCAACTACTGCACCACCAATATTATCAAGCATTAAATTGAAATCACTCAAATCAATGATCGAATTTCCATCAACATCTCCAGCCAGGAAATAAATACCAGTTAGAGGAGTACCGCCGATATGATCCAATACGACATTTAAATCGCCAAGGTCGGTAACATATGTATAGGGTTCAGAACAGCTGGTAGTAATCGTATAATTACCATCTGCTAGACCTGTATAGTAATATTCACCAGCAGCATTACTAATAGTATTACCTTGACCAACAATATTTACAGTACAATTTTGAATGGGTGTAGCACTAGCACTGGCATAAGTGATAGTACCATAAGCCGTACTCAAAATGACATTTGTAAAATCATCAGTAAAAATAGAAGGATCAGCATACTTCGCGGGAGCAACGGAAGAAGTTAATTGATAATATTGGCCACCATTCATCAAAACTTCGTCAAATGCAATACCAGAGACAACAGTATTATCAACGACATCCATTACAATATGACACAAAGTAGAATAAGTGGTAGGCATCATATTAAAAGCCGATGCAGAACCAACATCTGAAAATTCATTATCCGCTTCAATGATAATGGCAAATTTTGAACTCGTATTATCAACAACATTAACAAAAGAATAGAAATTGTCCATTAAAGGACCGGGAGTAACTGTTACATGTCCACCGGATACAATACTCGAACCAAATCCAGCGGTATTATAATCCAAGTAAACTTGAAGATCCCGATAATAAGTCGTAGCTGTATTAGCTTTTACCTGAACATCGAAATGCAACTCTGCACCAGCGTTTTGAACTTCAAAATTCGCCAGTCGCCAACTCAATTGAGTCTGAGCGGCACCAACAAAACTAAGAAGCCCGAGAAAGGCGAAGATAAGAAATCTTTTTTTCATACTTTTTAATTTTAATTAGTAACTTTTTTATAACAATGCAAATGTAATATCTTCGCTATAATTTAATAAGTATATGAGAGCACCGTAGCACTCTCATATACTTCATAAAAATTTCTATTTTCCCAATGGAATAGTATAAGACGGAGCAGGATCTCCTGAACTAAGTGTTTGTAAAGTAATAGTTACATCACCTCCGGATACCGTAATAGTACCTCCATCCGTTACAAAATCAGGAGCAGCCCAAGTAGTACCACCACCAATTTCATCTAAAATACCATTCATATCAGAAAGATCAACAACATCATCATCACTTACATCCGCAGCAACAAAATACAACCCACTCAGAATTGCAGTACCACCAATATGATCAAGAATTAGGTTCAAATCGGCTAAGTCAGTACCTCCACGAGCCTTACTCGTAGTAAAACTCCAAGTATAAGTACCATCCGGAATTCCAGAGAAACTAAAATTACCTAAGGTATCAGTTACAGAAGTTCCCATAGAGTTCATAGCAGAATCAAATAACTCAATAGTACAATTATCCATAGGTTGTGGGGTAGTAGTTGCATATTCTAATACTCCGGAAACGGTATGACCAGGAGAATAAGGAATAGCAAAACCGGTTACCTCCATACCTCCATCAAAGGCAGCGACCAAAGTAGTAGCACCGGTGGTTAAATCTACCGTGCGTAACTCTCCGGAAAATGCCGAGTTATTAAACGCAGCCAAATAGCAAACTCCGGTAGCCAAATCAAATGACATATCCTGTGCATAGTTAGCATCAAATCCGATAGCCCCTATAGAAGTATAGGTACCTGTGGTCAGATCTATAGAACCAAGTTCATCCGTACTTATATTAATGGCATAAGCATCACCGTTAGCGTTAATGGATAAGCCTATTAGGGTACCACCGGCTCCTGTGTAGCCAACCAATGAAGCAGCTCCGGTTGTCATATCAATGGTATAGAGTGTATCAGCGGATGATCCACCGATACCATACATCGTTGAGCTTGTAACATCATAAGAGAGAGAAAGTATCGAAACACCAAAATTACCAATAACAGTT
Source organism: Bacteroidales bacterium (assembly GCA_015489405.1). Lineage (GTDB taxonomy): Bacteria > Bacteroidota > Bacteroidia > Bacteroidales > S143-32 > S143-32. The sequence continues at coordinate 4,421 of WFZU01000205.1, read as the reverse complement.
CTGGCACCGGTAACCGGATCTATACTAATAAAATCATTATCGGTATAGACGGATCCGTACCAAACACCATCAGCCCATGTAGCGCCGGGTATAAAGTTTTCGGAAGACTGGTCCGCAAGGGATACGACTTTTGAAGGATCGGACAATTCAAACTTAATCGGTCCCTTGGGGAGGGAACTACCATTGGAATATGCGTTATAAGCATAAACCGGTTGAACAAATTCATAATATTCAACGGATTGTCCACTAATGCAATCATTCGAATTATCCATATCCGTACCCAACGAAGTACAGACATCAACGGTATAAGTACCGTGGGTAGGATTCCAATCATCAAAGGTAACTTGTTGAGTTGCATTAGGTGCTAAAGGACCTACCGTTTTAGTAGAGGTATAACCGTCCGATATAGTCATAGTAACATCGAATGTCTCGGCATTTAATCCATTATTAACAACTGTAGCGACCGGGGCAACGGGAACATCATAAACCACGGACGGGATATCAATAGAAGCGGTTGCCACATCGTGCGCCAATGGATCAAAAACATGTACATCATCTACATACCAATAATCAAACTGATAATGATCTCCATCCAATACCCAAGCTATTAAAGTATTAGCACCGGTATTCGTAAGCGGAACAGCAACCGTCTCCGGACCTACATTTCCGGACCCGGAAGCAATTGACCAAGACTCATCAACCCAGGTAGCACCTCCGTCGGTACTGGTTTGGATTTTAGCCGTAATACCTGCTCCATAATCATCAAAGAAATGTTTGAAAGTAACCTGAGGATTTGTCGTTCCGCTTAAATCAAAAACAGGAGATATAAGTCTGGTAATTCCGGTACCGGACTGCCAAGAATTCTTCATTTCATTCGCATTACCACCTGCATTAGTGGTAGCAGAAACAGCCCACTTCTCAGAAGTCAAATCACTGGTTTGAGACCAGCAAGAGGGGAAGTCAGCTCCGGCAAAATCTTCCGAATAAGGAGGAGCAATTATATCACAAGGTGTAGTAAAGCTATGTACCAAACTTTCAGTACTACCGGTGGAATTATTACCAACAACTTTCCATTCATACTCGGTATTACCGGTCAAACCGCTATACGCATAAGAACCGGACGGTCCCGTTACAGAAGCACCTGAAACAACCTGAACCATAGCACCCGCCTCTCCAAAATAAAGATCATACGTAGTAGTATTTGCTCCGAAGTCCCAAGTCAAGCTCCCATTTGCGGGGGCTACACTACCGCAAGCAGGGCTATAATTAGAAGTCTGATCCGGATAACCGGTATCATAAGCTTCAAATACTTTCAGCACATCAGGAGAAGCTTGGTCCAAAACACCAAACACATATCGTCCCGGCATCAAGTTTCCATTGTCCATAAAAGCACCACCAACACCACCATTACCGCCACAATCAAGAAGAGGTACCTTGATCTTATAACCGGTAAAATTACCGCTCATATCCATCTGTACCATATAGTTATCGCCCGAAACAGAAGCATGCCACCAAATACACGGCACGGAAGGATCATAAGCTGCACCATAAGCGGAAACACCGGAAGCACCGGTAGTGTATTGATTGATAATAGTACCGGCAGCATCAAATTCATATACGTCACCGGTAAAGCTCTTAGTCCAGAAATGAGTACCATCATAAGCCAGCGCTCTAATCGTACCCATTCCGGTGGGCGAGAATAGGGTGGTAACAGCACCTGTGGCAGGGTCAATTTGATAGAATCCATCATCATCCCCGGCATACAAATACGTGCCATCATTTGCTAAATCGCGCATTCCCCAAGTCGAACTAGTCCCTTGCGGGTAGCTATTAACAAGAGTATTGGTAGTAGGATCAATTTGATAAATCTGATGTCCATTGGCATCATCTCTACCCGTAACCCACAAGTAACCGTTAAAATATTCAATTCCTAAATTAAAACCATTACCGGTAATCGGATCCAATTCGGTTTTACCGAGAATTTCTCCGATAGGAGCTTCTGTGGTAAATGTAAACGGACCAACCCATGCGCTCAGATCTCCTCCGCCACAATCATCTTGGACATAAAAATCGTAAGCTGTACTGGGAGACAGACCGGAAATAGAATACGGCGAGGTAACAGCTGAAGCCGTACCTATGGGATCCGTACCGAGCGTAAAGCCTTGTAACCCATATTCTATATTGGATGAACCACTATAAGAAGTCCACTCCAAATCCGCTTCACTGACTGTTACGTTGCTAACTGACAATGCGGAAGGATCAGGGCAAGCAGGAGGAGGTCCACAAGTAATACTTGCCTCCCAACCGGGTCGTACGACACTTCCATCAGAAGTAAACACAAAGGTCAAAGCCCCACTTGCATCGGTTGACGTAAACGACTGACCATCCGCAGAATAAGTATCACCGGGAGCTCCTGTCCATGCATCATTAGGACAAGCTGGCCTGTTATAGGTAGAACCGGAGCCTATGACAGGATAAGTATCATCGGGACCATCGTATATCATCATTCCATCCCAACCTTGCTCCGTATTAAACATGTTAAACGTTACCGTTACCACATCTCCCGAAGTAGAAGGATAAATGGTCGTAGTATAATTTTCATTGACAGAATAATCTCCACTCGCTCCACCGGTATCATACCACGTGTCTCCACAAGCCGGAGGGGTAGCGAAAGTATTCGGACCTAACCAAGAACTATAATCGCCACCACCACAATCAGTACGTACATACCAGTCATACTCGGTTCCGGAAGACAATCCGCTAATATCAACAGATAAGTTGTGGGTAGTACCTGAACCTAATTCCGCACCGGTACCCGGAGCAAATCCGGTAGCACCATACTCGTAATTGAATGTGCTTTCCGAAGAGGACCAACTAAGCGTGGCTTCCGTGGTTGTAACGTTCGTCGTAGTAGGTGACATGGGAGCTACACAAGACGGACAATACCCTACCATATCCAACACATCACTCGGAGTAGTGCCTCCTTGTCCGGATTCTCCTAAGAGATTACCATCTCCATCAAAAACCTGAAATTCATTCTCAGTAGACCAGCTACCTGCTGTGTAGAGGACGTCAATATCATCACCGGTAGTTGCGGAAAAATAAAATACACCGGGTCCGGCGCCGCTGGAAAGAGTAATGTCATCCAAAACAACCGTTGAATTAACCAAAACATCTACCGAGCCTCCATTCCAGCCATCTCCGTAAGAGTCGACCAGTTCGATACGATGGTTACAATCACCGCTTTTACCTTGTCCGGAATAAACAACAACAGGCTCCATCTTTTTCGACTTCATAGCGCCAAGCTTAGCCATCGTCTCACTGCTGACGACTCCTGAATTAAACTCTTTCTCGCTAATAAGTCCTTTGGCATATAAGGTTTCCATCTGTTCAGCAGAGAAACCCGTAGTTTTCAAAGTTTCCGTCTTTTCAGGAACATACACATCAGCATCCAATGCGTCCGACTTATTAAAAGTAGAAACGCTTTTCTTCTTTTCTGCTTTGTCTGCTGTCCCAACAGAATAACTCTGTGCGAAGCCAACAGAAGAAATAAGCATAGCAACCAGCATTAGCTGCCAAATTCTAGTAATTTTTTTCATAATACACTATTTTTGTTAGACAATAAATTTGCACTTTTTACAGATTGCAAATATAAACAATTTTATTAATATGCAAGTTTTTTTTCTTTTTTTTAAATAACGATACAGATAGTTTGATTCACACCCCAAACATTTTTTCCCAAACAGCTTTGGATTCAAAGACTAAAGGCGTTTTACGAACCGGATGCAAAAAGGACAGTTGACAGGCATGAAGAGCTATTCCACCATCTTTATTAGCACGTGGATAACCATATTTAAGGTCTCCTTTAATGGGAAATCCGATGGATGATAGTTGCACTCTAATCTGATGATGCCTTCCGGTATGCAGTTTTATTTCAAGCAAATAAAAAGACTGACTTTCGCCGATGATAGCATAGTCCAATATGGCTTTTTTAGCTCCTTTTTGTTCTTTTTTGCACACGAAAGACTTATTTAGACTATTATTTTTTCGCAGATAATGGACGAGCCTTCCTTTTTCCGGCAAAGGACCTTTTTTTACTATTGCGTGATAGGTTTTGCTGATTTGATGTTCTTGCAACATCCGGTTGAGACGCGTCAGGGCTTTGGAAGTGCGGGCAAAAATGAGCAGTCCGCCGGTGGGACGGTCCAAACGATGAACCACCCCAAGAAATACCTCGCCGGGTTTATGATATTTTTTTTTGAGATAGGCTTTCAAGGATTCGTTGAGTGGCTCGTCTCCGGTTTTATCCCCTTGGACAATTTGAGAGGCATATTTATTGACAATAATAATATGATTGTCTTCATACAATATCTGTTTATCCGGCTCAAAAATTTTCATATATATTATATAGGTATAGACGC
>WFZU01000204.1 GCA_015489405.1 Bacteroidales bacterium | reverse complement strand
GACATACCGGAAGAAGAAAGGGATTATTATTTGGAAAGAAGATATCCCGCTTTCGGTAACCTGGTGCCCCGCGACGTTGCTTCCCGGGCTGCCAAAGAACGTTGTGATGCCGGTTACGGAGTCGGAAGTACCGGATTAGCCGTCTATCTCGATTTTGCTTCAGCTATCAAACGCCTTGGAAAAGAGGTTATTGAAGCAAGATATGGAAACCTGTTCCAAATGTATGAAAAAATCACCGATGACAATCCTTATGAAACCCCGATGATGATTTATCCGGCTATCCATTATTCTATGGGAGGTCTTTGGGTGGACTACGAATTGCAAACCACGATTCCGGGACTGTTCGCCGGCGGCGAAGCCAATTTCTCCGATCACGGAGCTAACCGTCTTGGAGCTTCCGCTTTGATGCAGGGACTTGCTGACGGGTATTTTGTCTTGCCCTACACGGTACAAGAATATCTTGCCGATCAAATTACGGTACCTTTCTTCAATACCGACACGCCGGAATTTGAAGAAGCCGAAAAGAACGTAAAACAACAGTTGGAAAAGTTGCTTAACATCAACGGTAACAAGTCGGTCGATACTTTCCATAAGGAGTTAGGTAAAATCATGTGGGACAAAGTCGGAATGGCTCGTAACAAAGAAGGACTGGAAGAAGCTATTCAACAAATCAGGGCATTGCGTTCCGAATTTTGGAAAAATGTTAAAGTTACCGGAAGCCTCAAAGGGGTAAATACCGAACTTGAAAAAGCGACGCGCGTTGCGGACTTCTTGGAACTTGGAGAGTTGATGGCAATAGATGCCCTCAACAGAAACGAATCCTGCGGCGGACACTTCCGCACGGAATATCAAACCCCGGAAGGAGAAGCCTTGCGTAACGATGCAGAATATATGTATGTGGCTGCTTGGGAATACAAAGGAGATGACAATACATTTGAACTGCATAAAGAGCCTTTGAAGTATGAAAATATTGAAGTTAAAACACGGAATTACAAATCAGCAAAATAATCAGATATGGACCTTACATTAAAAATATGGCGACAAGATTCTCCGACAGATAAAGGTCGTATGGAATCCTATAACGTTTCCGGCATTTCACAAGATGCTTCTTTTTTGGAAATGATGGATGTACTGAATGAAGGACTGCTCGCAGAGGGGAAAGAACCCGTAGCTTTTGATCACGACTGCCGCGAAGGGATTTGCGGAATGTGTAGTATGTTTATCAACGGAAGACCGCACGGTCCTGACGATGCTGTTACAACTTGTCAACTACATATGCGTAAATTCAAAGATGGAGATACGATTACCGTCGAGCCTTGGCGCGCTAAACCTTTCCCTGTCATAAAAGACTTAATCGTAGATCGTAGTGCACTGGACGAAATTATTCAAGCAGGAGGTTATATCTCCGCTACCACCGGTGGTGTGCCCGATGCCAATACCATTCCGGTCAATCGCGATCAAGCTGAATTGGCAATGGATGCCGCTGCTTGTATCGGCTGCGGAGCTTGTGTAGCCACTTGTAAAAATGCGTCTGCAATGCTCTTTGTTTCCGCAAAAATTTCGCAATTCGCACTTCTTCCGCAAGGGAAAATCGAAGCCAAAGAGAGAGTCCAAAATATGGTCGCAAAAATGGATGAACTCGGCTTTGGAAACTGCTCCAATACGTATGCTTGCGAAATGGAATGTCCGAAGGAAATTAAAATCTCCAATATCGCCCGTATGAACCGTGAGTTTATCGTGGCAAAATTGACCTAAGATAAAGGATTTAACATTTTGGGAAAAGGCTCTCTGCATCCGTGGAGAGCCTTTTTTTTCTTTCAAGCCTGCTGCTCATTTGCCCTATAAAAAAATCTACAAAAGACTTGCTGCCATAAACAAATTTCATACTTTTGCCCCTTATTAATGTTGAAAAAAATAATAGAGCGATGGCTAAGCAATTAATAGAGTGTGTTCCTAACATTAGCGAAGGAAGAGATGAGAATGTGATTCGTCAAATAGCATCGGTCGTTGAGACCGTGGAAGGGGTTTATTTATTGGATGTTGATCCGGGAAAAGCCACAAACAGAACCGTAATCACGATGGTCGGCGAACCGGAACCGGTAATTGAAGCGGCACAAAAATTAATACAAAAAGCAGCTGAGTTGATCGATATGAGCAAACATAGCGGAGAACATCCGCGTTTTGGTGCTACCGATGTATGTCCGCTGGTTCCCGTAGCAAATATTACTATGGAAGAGACGGTGCAATATGCTAAAAAATTGGCAGAACGTGTCGGTAATGAACTGCATATTCCGGTGTATTTATATGAAAATGCAGCAAGTGAACCAAAACGAAGAAATTTGGCTAACTGCCGTGCAGGAGAATACGAAGGATTGCCCAAAAAATTGGTAGATCCGGAATGGAAACCGGATTTCGGTCCTGCCGAATTTAATGCTCGGGTTGCCAAGACGGGAGCCACAGCCATCAGTGCACGGAATTTTCTGGTCGCTTATAACGTAAATTTGAATACAACTTCCACGCGTAGAGCCAATGCGATTGCTTTTGATGTCCGCGAAAAAGGAAGACTGGCGAGAGAAGGCGGCAAACTGACCGGCAAACCCTTAAAAGATGAGCAAGGCAATCCCATACGTATTCCCGGCACACTGAAAAAAGTTAAAGCTATCGGTTGGTTCATAGAAGAGTATGGCATCGCCCAAATTTCTATGAACCTGACGGATATCACCGTAACTCCGGTGCACATCGCTTTCGACGAAGTCGTCAAAAAAGCCGGGGAAAGAGGCATTCGTGTAACAGGCTCTGAATTGGTAGGTCTGATTCCTCTGCAAGCGATGCTGGATGCCGGCAAATACTTCCTCGAGAAACAACAACGTTCGTTGGGCGTTTCCGACAGCGAACTTATCAAGATAGCGGTAAAATCTATGGGGTTGGACGAGTTGGGACCTTTTGACCCCCGCAAAAAGATTATCGAATACATTCTGGAAGACATCGAGAAAAAAGGTTCCAAATCATTGATAGACTTGTCTTTGACGGACTTTGTTCACGAGACGGCTTCCGAATCGCCGGCTCCGGGCGGCGGTTCTATATCCGCTTATATGGGTTCCCTTGGTGCAGCATTGGCTACGATGGTGGCAAATCTTTCCTCCCACAAAAGAGGTTGGGACAGCCGCTGGAAAGAATTTTCCGACTGGGCGGAAAAGGGAAAATATTATCACGATGAATTGCTGAAAATGGTGAACGAAGACACCCGTGCTTTCAACAGGATTATGGATGCTTTCGGACTGCCCAAGAATAGCGATGAAGAAAAGAAAAAAAGAAAAAAAGCTATCGAAGAAGCGACCTTATATGCTATCAAAGTTCCATTCAAAGTAATGAATTTGTGCTTTGAATCCCTGCAAGTCATCAAAGCAATGGCGGAAACAGGTAATCCGAATTCCGTTACCGATGCCGGCGTGGGAGCGTTGGGTGCCGTTGCCGGTTTGAGAGGTGCTTTTTACAATGTGAAGATTAACGCCGCATCCATTGAAGGAAATGCGGAAGTGGACACAATGATTGAGCAAGGCACGGAGATGGAGAAAAAGGCATTGGCTTTGCAAGAAGATATCTTGAAAATTGTGGACAGCAAAATAGGTTAGTACATATCGGAAAATGATGTGCCCCGTAGCAAAATTTTCCAAACGAATATCTTTCCGGCATTGGGGGCAATTTATACG
>WFZU01000203.1 GCA_015489405.1 Bacteroidales bacterium | reverse complement strand
TTTTGATTGTTTACATATTTAAACAATAAGAGCCGGATTTAGCTTTTTATAATTATCAAAATTAATACAAATGAAAGTTAGCTCGTATGAAAAAATATATAATTTTGTCGCTGAAAAAAAAGCCTTATGATAGCGGAAAATATTACTGAAATATTAAATTCCATACCGGAAAATGTTAAGCTGGTAGCAGTCTCCAAAACCAAACCGGCTGCAATGATAATGGAAGCCTATCACTCCGGGTATAAAATTTTCGGCGAGAACAAAGCCTTGGAATTAAAGGACAAATATGAACAATTACCCAAAGATATTGAATGGCACTTTATCGGGCATTTACAGACCAATAAAGTGAAATATATTGTTCCCTTTGTGCAAATGATTCATAGTGTGGATAGTCTTAAATTATTACGGGAAATTGACCGTCGCGCCGGACGCATACAACGAAAACAATGCTGCCTGTTGGAATTTCATATTGCCGAAGAATCCACTAAACACGGTTTTCACTATGAAGAAGTGGAGAAACTAATGGACGAAGATGTTTTTTCGCAATTGTCCAATATTTCCATTTGCGGAGTAATGGGCATGGCAACTTATACGGATGATGAGCAACAAATACGCCGTGAATTTCGTCATCTGAAAAATATTTTTGACCGGCTGAAATCCAACTATTTTTCCGGGAAAGATAATTTTAAAGAAATATCTATGGGAATGTCCGGCGACTATCGCATTGCCATTGAAGAGGGGAGCACTATCATACGCGTGGGAAGCAAAATCTTCGGTGAACGGCACTAAAAGAATTCTTTTACACAAACGGGGCGGATACCGGACGTTGCACAAAATTAACATTTAATAATCCGGCGTTCGGATAATTGTTCTACTTTTGCATAAAAATTGATGTATGCTTAATAAGATTATATGGGACGTAAGCCCTTTTCTGTTCAAAATAGGTGATTTCGGGATACGTTGGTACAGTTTGCTGTTTGGACTGTCCTTTGTGTTAGGTTATCTCATATTGAAAAAGGTTTTTGAAAGAGAAGGGGTCGCCATAGAATTGCTGGACAAACTGTCGGTTTATATGTTGGTTGGTACGGTTGCCGGTGCCCGTTTGGGGCATTGTTTGTTTTACGAACCCGCTTACTATTTATCTCATCCGCTGGAAATGTTATTACCGGTAAGTTTTCAAGGAGGATTTCATTTTACCGGCTATCAAGGGTTGGCAAGTCATGGAGCGGCTATCGGAAATACCTTGGCAATCTATCTCTTTTCCCGGAAATATCAGAAACCTTTTTTGTGGACTATGGACAGGGTAGTCTTAGTCGTTGCTTTGGCTGCCTTCCTCATTCGTACCGGCAACCTGATGAATTCGGAAATTTACGGTATCCGGACTTCCTTGCCTTGGGGGTTTGTATATACACGCAATCATGAAACGTTTGCCAAGCATCCGACCCAACTTTATGAGGGGCTTTCCTATCTAATCATCTTCTTTGTACTCATATACATCTATCTGAAAAAAGGTTCCTCTATTACGAACGGGTTGCTTTTGGGGATATTTTTGACCGGCATTTTCGGAGTACGCTTTCTGGTTGAGTTTGTGAAAGAACCACAAGTGGATTTCGAGAATACAATGTTGCTGAACATGGGGCAAATATTAAGTATTCCGGTTATTATAGCCGGTATTATTCTGATTTTTTATACGCGAAAATCCAAATTGTAAGCAATGAGCCGGGGAGGGAAAAAGGGGATAAGTTCACCCTTGCGATTGATACTGTGGTTAAACTTCTTTCTCATAGGGAGCTTGCTTTTAGCTTACCTTTCCTCCTACATTGATCCTTCTTTGTTTCCTTACATAGCCCCTGCGGGAATGGGCTACCTTCCTTTGCTTTTGACAAATATCGTATTCATCCTTTTTTGGCTTTATTTCGCTCCGCGCAAAGCTTTATATTCTATCTTGGCGATTGTTTTGGGAACTCCCGTTCTGTTAGCTCATTTTCAACTCAATAGACGTGCAGACCGGACTGCAGGAGACCTACGCATATTGAGCTATAATGTGCGAAATTTTTTCAATTACTTACCGGACGCAACACATCCGGAAAGTCAAGAAGAAAAAGTTCGTAATTTCATTAAAGAACAACATCCCGACATCGTCTGTATGCAGGAGTTTATGTTGAAAGACAGGCTCTTGGTAAATGATAAGAAGCGTTTCGGAAAGAAAATAGGACTACGGTATTATTATGCTCACAAATATCTGAACCGCAAATCCAAAGCAAGAGTTGGATTGATTACCTATTCCCGTTTCCCCATCGTCGGTGAAGATTTTATCGAATATCAAGGCAAAACCTTCGGACTAATCACCAAAATCCGGACGGACAAGGATACGATAACCGTCTATAATTTGCACTTGGCATCCATCCATTTCGGAGACGACGACTATCGCTTCTTACAAGATATCCGGAAACAAAATTCCAAAGAAGACATTCAAAAAGCCTCCGGACGCATTATTCAAAAGATGATAAAAGCATTCCGGATACGGGGAAGGCAAGTAGCACTGTTGACCGGTCTGCTTCATCAAACCTCCGGAAGCATCATTTTGTGTGGAGATTTTAATGACACGCCTTTGTCTTATACCTACCATGAAGTCTCCTCTATTTTAAAGGATTCGTTTTGTGAAGCCGGAAGAGGTTTGGCTACGACATTCGATTTACCTTATTTGCCACCGGCAAGAATTGACTATATTTTTCATTCTGATGATTATAGGGCTACTGAATTTCAAGTAATTAAGCGCAATTTTTCCGACCACTATCCGGTTCAAGCATCCCTCTATAAGACGGAAAAAGAAGAAGAGTGATATATATCATAGCATTTGTAATAATTTAACAAATGCCTGTGTAACATTTCACATAATATGTTTACTTTTGCACAGCGGAAGGGGATACTGATATTTCCGGTACAACCTTAAGTTTTGCTGTTAAAATGAGTTGAATTTGAAAAAAATATTGATCTATATGAAACACCATCCTTTGAAGACAAGCCTTTTTTTAAGTCTGGTCATAGGTATTAGCGTATTTCTTTTTGCTTTTCATTATCAAGGTGATGAAAAAGACAAGGTGAGAAGAGACTATTTGAATGACATATTGGATTACACCGTTTTTATGACACACTACAGCCCTGCCGAAACCGACAATGAGTTCTCGAAGAAAGCCTATGACTTGTATCTTGAAAGTCTGGACTACAGGAAGCAATTTTTGTTAAAGTCGGATGAAGAAAAATTAGCAAAATACCGGAATAAAATAGATGACGCAATCAGAGATTCCGATTTTACCTTCTTCGATCTTAGCTTGAAATTGATACAAGAAGGAACGGAGAGAGCCGGGGGGCTATACGAAAAAATCCTGGACAATGGTTTCGACTATGACAAAGAGGAGACCTTCCAAACCGATCCGGAAAAAATCTCTTTTGCTGCCTCTATGAGTGAACTTAAAGACCGTTGGAGAAAACAACTCAAATACGAAGTGCTCAACCGTATTCTGACGATGGAAGAAGAACAAAAGAAGAAAGCGGAAAAAAGCGATACAGTCGTCATCAAGGACTTTAAGACCCTCGAAAAAGAGGCACGTAAAAAAATCAAAAAAAGATATCACGATTATTTCCACCGTTTGGGAAGATTGGAACACGACGATTTTTTGTCCAAATATTTCAATAGTATTTTGCAGGTCTATGATCCTCACACCTCGTATTTCCCTCCCAAAGACAAGAAAGATTTTGACATTAGTATGTCCGGAAAATTGGAAGGGATAGGGGCAACACTTACCCAAAAAAATATCTATATAGAGGTAACTAAAATTATTCCCGGTAGTCCGGCATACAAACAAGGGGAGTTGGAAGTCAAAGACAAAATATTGAAGGTAGCACAGAAAGGGAAAAAGACGGTTGATGTAGTAGATATGCGATTGGACGAGGCGATTCAATACATCCGGGGCAAGAAGGGGACCAAGGTTACGTTGACGGTTCAAAAAACCGACGGCACCATCAAAGATATTACGATCACCCGGGATGTGATTAACCTCGAATATACTTACGCAAAATCTGCCGTCATCTACGATCCTATCAGCGAACGGAAAATAGGGATCATCAATTTGCCTTCTTTCTATGTGGATTTCAAAGACACCAAGGCGCGTAATTGTTATTCGGATGTCAGAGCGGAACTCGACAAACTCAAAGCAGAAAACGTAGATGCATTGATTTTTGATTTACGTTCCAATGGCGGAGGCTCTTTGGCGCACGTAGTCAAGATTGCAGGACTTTTTATTGATTACGGTCCCATCGTACAAGTCAAGGACAAAATGGGAAATATCAAACTGAAAAAAGACGTCAATTACGGAGTGTATTTCGACAAACCTATGGTTGTATTGATTAATGAGACCAGTGCTTCGGCTTCGGAAATTTTTGCCGCTGCTATGCAGGACTATCACCGCGCGCTCGTAGTAGGCGGACGTTCTTCTTTCGGCAAAGGAACCGTCCAAACATTTTATCCTTTGGACCGGCTGCTTCCCGGTAAACCGGAAGGCATCAAAGACTTAGGCTCTTTGAAAGTTACGATTCAGAAATTTTACCGGATAAACGGGGGTTCCACACAACTCAAAGGCGTTACCTCCGACATCCATTTACCCAACTATTTTGATTATGTAGAAGTGGGAGAAAAAGATTTGAAATATCCTTTGCCTTGGGACAAAATTGAGTCCGCCTATCATTCCTATTGGAAGCCCCGCTACAACAAAAAAACGGTAATCGAAAAGAGTCTTGCCAGAGTAGCAAAAGATACCGGCTACCTCAAAATACAAAAGATTGGCGCCATCGTGGAAAAACGCAAAGACAGTACGCTTATTGACTTGCAAATAGCTTCTTTCAGGGCTTGGGATAAGAGACTTAAAAAGGAAAGCGAAGAAATGGAGACCGTCGGCAAGGACACTCTCGGATTGGATATTCGTATTCCCAAAGTATATGCAGCTGAAATTCAATCCGATACCACCAAGATGAAAACCGCCAAGGACTGGATATTGAAGTTGAAAAAAGATATTGATATCAATGAGGCTGATCATATCTGCCGCGATATGATATTAGGGAAAAAATGATTTTTTCAAGGAAAGGTTTCGGGCTTCTCATTTTGTTATCCTGCGGTTTTTGGCTGCGGGGACAATATTCTTTTGAAATACCCGATTTCGCGGACGACAGCCCGGAAATGAAGCCGATGGATATTGTCAATGACACCTCCTACGATGTAAAATTTTATCACATTGACGTATTTGTCGGCATTGATTCGTCCTATATCGGTGGGAAGGTAAGCTATTTACTTCAAGCCAAGCAAGATAGCCTGAATCAAATATCCTTGGATTTGATGGACTATTACCTCATTGATAGTATTTCCGCCCCCGTCAGTTCATATTCGCTTTCGGACGATGTTTTGACCCTGCATTTCTCAAATATTTTCGCAGCTGAAGACCTGATTGATTTTTCCATATATTATCATGGTGTCCCCCAACTTGCCGGCGGCTACAAAGGCTTACGTTACGAAGCACATAATGGCAACCAGCCGGTGATTGCGACTCTCTCCACGCCCTATTTAGCCCATACGTGGTTTCCATGTAAAGATGGTACCGCTGACAAAGCCGATTCCATATATGTGGATATTCGTATTCCGGCACTCTCGTATGACAGCATCCCCTTGGTGGCACTTTCCAACGGTATTTTGACGCAAGTCGAAGATTCCGGCGAAAGCCGCAAATATTATTGGCATCATCATTACCCTATCGTACCTTACTATATTATGATTGCTATTTCCAATTATCGTAGTTTTCAACAGACGATTACCGGTGATGATTATACGTTCCCCATCGATTATTACGTCTTCGACGAACATTTGAATACGGCGCAAACGGCTATGGAAAGTTTTCCGGATGCCGTAAATTATTTTTCCGGTATTTTCGGGGATTATCCTTTTAGGAATGAAAAATACGGGATGACGCAGTTGGGATTTTACGGAGCTATTGAAAATCAAACCAATACCATTATCAACAATCTTTCGCCGGGCTATTTCAATACGGCAGTACATGAATTGGCTCACCAATGGTTTGGTGACATGATTACCTGTCAAAATTGGCATCATGCTTGGCTCAATGAAGGCTTTGCCACCTATGCAGCGATTCTGTATCAAGAACATATAGGCGGAAGTGAGGTTTATCAGTCCCTGATGGCAGAGATGGAATATTACAGCGGAGGCACGGTCTATCTAACTGACGATAGCGACCCCTTCAATATTTTCGTCCCCATCATTTATAAAAAAGGAGCCTATGTTTTGCATATGCTACGGGGGGTGATGGGCGACGAAGATTTCTTTGAAGCATTGTACGACTACGCTCATACTGCGGAATTTCAATACCAAAATGCCAATACGGAAGATTTTAAAGCGGTATGTCAAGCGCATACCTCAATCAATCTTGATGCTTTCTTTGACCAATGGATTTACGACGAGTATTATCCGGTTTATCATTACAATTATGAATACAATACAGCCTCCGGCGAATTGGGGGTCGCGATCGTACAATCCCAATTTTCGTTGGGTTGGAGACCCGTGTTCGAAATGCCCATAGAACTCAAAGTGTCTTTTGCAGACGGTTCTGATACATTGTTGAAGGTCTATAACGACCAAGCCATACAGAATTATTCTTTTTCCTTGAACAAAGAGGTATCCGGTTTTGATTTTGACCCGCAACACCGGATATTGAAATCGGCTATCTATGATGAAGATATCAATGTGGGAATGACGAGCAGCGCAAATTCGGTATTCTTGACCTATCCCAATCCCAATAAAGGACATTTTTTGATTGACTTCGGTGGCAATGCTTATTCCGGACTGAATATTTCTTTGCAAGACATTGGCGGAAAGATTATTTATTACAAAAAAATCCCTTACCCTCAATCAAGAGTAGAGATATATATTCCTGATTTTCAAGAGGGTATCTATTTTCTCAACTTACATTCGAAAAACTTGGATTTCCATGAAAAAGTAATTTTAAAGAAATAAAGAAGGGAAAATTTGACTACCGGATAGCTGATTGCCGGGGATCATAAAATTCAATTTTAGCCAATTGTTAGCATTGGAAACAGGCAAGTATAGGAAAAAATGCTACGGATATTAAATTTTTTATACTTTTGCACGCAAATATAATTAAGAAAACAATACACACTTTATGATACGAAAGATTTTAGTTGCAAACCGGGGAGAAATCGCCATCCGTGTGATGCGTACTTGCCGGGAGATGGGCATACAATCGGTAGCTGTTTATTCGGATATAGACCGTAATGCGATGCATGTTCGCTATGCCGATGAAGCCTATCATATCGGACCTTCCCCTTCGGCACAAAGTTATTTGGTCGTAGATAAGATTATTGAAGTAGCCAAGAAATCCGGAGCAGATGCTATCCACCCGGGCTATGGATTTTTGTCGGAGAATGCTGTTTTTGAGGAGCGTTGTCGCAAAGAAGGAATTATCTTTATAGGTCCTTCTGCCGAAGCTATTTCTACGATGGGTGATAAAATCACTTCCCGGCGTAAGATGACTTCCGCCGGTGTTCCGGTGGTACCCGGTACTACCGACCCGATTACCTCGGAAGAGGATGCCGTCAAAACCATTCACGAAATCGGCTTACCCGTAATGATAAAAGCTTCCGCCGGAGGAGGAGGGAAGGGAATGCGTATGGTGGACAAAGAAGAGGATATTCTCCCGGCACTCCGCTCCGCCCGCTCCGAAGCCAAAGCGGCTTTCGCCAACGATGCGGTATATATCGAGAAATACATTAAATCACCTCACCATATAGAGTTTCAAATCTTGGGGGATACCCACGGCAATGTGATACATCTTTTTGAACGGGAGTGTTCGGTGCAACGCCGTCATCAAAAAGTAGTAGAAGAGTCTCCCAGTCCCTTGCTCAATCCTGATATCCGTGCCAAGATGGGAGCCGATGCGGTAGCGGCTGCCAAAGCCGTGAACTATGCCGGTGCCGGAACGATAGAGTTTATTATGGACGATGACCTGAACTATTATTTCCTCGAAATGAATACCCGCCTGCAAGTCGAACACCCTGTTACGGAATTTGTTACGGGAGTGGATTTGGTCAAAGAGCAAATACGCGTAGCGGACGGACTTCCGCTTTCTTACACCCAGGAAGATCTTTCCCAAAGGGGACATTCTATAGAATGCAGAATCTATGCAGAAGATCCTGACAATAATTTTATGCCCAGTCCCGGAAAAATTGAACATCTAAGCGAACCGGGTGGTCCCGGCATACGGATTGACGGATATGCTTATCAAGGTTATACGATTCCTATGGATTATGACCCGATGATTTCCAAACTTATCGTCTGGGGTGCCGACAGGGATGCGGCATTGAAACGTATGCATCGTGCACTGCAGGAGTATAAAATCTCAGGAGTAAAAACTTCTATTCGTCTCTTAGACAACATTATAGCGCATCCTGATTTTGTGCAAGGAAATTACAACACCCATTTCATTGAAAAAAATCACGATGAACTTTTTGCCAAGGATGACACGCAAGATGAGCATGAAGTTCTTGCTATGCTTGCCGCTTTGATAGATTACGACAGGCATATGGAAGA
>WFZU01000202.1 GCA_015489405.1 Bacteroidales bacterium | reverse complement strand
ATCCACAGGGCGCTGCAATGGTACAATTATACAATGATACAATGGTACAATTATTCAATGATGCAATTATACAATGATGCAATGGTGCAATTATACAATGGTGCAATGGTACAATGATTCAATTATACAATGGTACAATTATGCAATGATACAATGAATGGGGTGAGTTGCACAGGGTTTACCATAGAGATTTCGCGGCGAGGCGCAATTGTCAATTCTCAATTGTCCATTGAAAAAAACATTTCCCGAACCAAGCGTCTTTTCACTAAGGAATATACACTTTTACTTCTTGCACTTTTCCGGCGGACGAAAGGCGCGCCAAATAGACACCTTTTTTCAATGCAGTAAGTTTTATCTCATTTATTCCTTTCCGGAGGTACTGTTGAAGGCACAATTCTCCCAATAAATTGTAAATACTCAATTGTCCTTCATTTTCCGCTTGTAGGCTAAGCCGGTTTTCTGCGATAAAAAAATGTATAGGCTCTTCTGTTTGTTCGCGGATGCCGACGGTGGGCGAAAAGACGAGAGGGGTAACATAATTGGCGAAAACATCGGACTCATTAAGGCTAATGTCGTCCAAGGTCAATTCGCCGTTGAAAATGCCTCCGGTCAACAATAATCCGTCTTGTTGGCAAAACATATCCGTCATTCGTGCACCCGAACCTTGTTCGCTTTTAATCCATTGGGCTATGCCGTCCGATCTGATTTTCAGAACAAAGGATTCGGCATCGCCGCAGCATAGATGATATTCATAGCTCAAAGGGGCAAAATATATGGTGCTACTCAAATAAAATCCTCTCATATAGAGGTTCCCGTGGTTGTCCGAGTCGATAGCCGCAACTTCGTCGGAAGCATCGCCACCACCCGAATACGCCCACAACACATTTCCCGAAGGGGAGTAACAGGCATAATATATTTGCGGGTCAAATTCTCCGGTGCTCAGCGAGAAGCCGCCGCCGAAGTCTATGTCCCCTTTAAAATTACCGGCTACCAATACCCTGCCTTCGTAGCCGGAAGCAACATATATCTCATTGTACAATTTCGGTCCGGAAACCATTCTCATCCATTGCAGCTCGTATCCGCTGTCGTATTTTGCCACGAAAACACCGGTGGGATCATCCGTAGAAAATTCATTGCCGTCCAAAAAGATATTGCCGTAGAAATAGCCGGAAATCAGCAAGTTGTCTTCCGCATCCACGTCCATTGACAAAATGTCATCGGTGAAATCACCCCCTCCTTGTTCGATATGCAACAAGCCGCCGTTAGCGTCATAGGCAGCGATAAAAAAGTCGCCCGTACCTACGGAAACAAGTTCCGTATCTTCGATGAAAATCGAATTGTAAAATTTGCCGCTTACCAATACCTCATTATTGTGATTGACCAGGACCGTATTGAGAAAATCCGTAGAGCCGCCGCCCAGTTGGCGTACCCACAAAAGCTCCCCCGCGGGCGAGAGTTTTACCAGTGCACCATCTTGTCCTCCATGGGAAATGAGGTTTGTGCCAAAGATATCAATGGAGGTAGTAAACGTCAGGATAAGGTAGATATTTTGTGCTGCATCCACCGTCATATCTTTGATATGGTCGTCATGGATTCCCCCGAAATGTTTTGCCCAGATAATATTTTTGTTTGCCATTTTGAGTAAAAAAATATCCTTTTCCCCTTGGGAAGTAAAGCTTTGTCCGCCAAATGTTGCTTCCTCCTTAAACTCGCCGGAGACCAGGCTTTCGTCATCCGTTAAGGGACATACTTGTGTAGAATTTCCCACTAATTCCGTATTGCCGAATTTAGTTGCCCAGTCAAAATGGGCTTCCTGTCCACTCAACAGGAGGGGGAGGAGCAGGAGTGAAAATAACAGATTCCTCATAACAGAATGTTTTGTAGCAAAGACAATCGAAAATCCCTTTTCGTTGCATTAGCCGCAAGTAGCAAGTCCGGGAGTGTCCCGAAAGTGTGAAATCGATTCGCAAGGAAATATCAATCTTTAATACATCTGATAGACCTTTTTTCGTAATATTCATCGTAGTCATCAAAACTGTAGAAGATGCCGGTATTATTGCTGTTGTAGCCCAGCGAAATGTAGCCGTAAGAATTGCCATAAACGTTGTCTTCTACGTCAGGATTTCTGCTGGAAGACCAAAATTCAGCTCTTTTTCTTCTCTCCTTCAATCCTTCCGATTCATTGGCATAGCCGGCGGGCAAAGCCGTAAACCCGCTGCTGTTAGTAGCGGCTGTGTTAGGTTCTTCCCAATGCTCCGTACCGGCTTCTTTTAACTTCCCGGAAGCCACCTCTCTGCCTCCCAAGTGGTCGAACAGGATTTGCCATTCTTCCAACGAAGGAATATGCCATCCTTCCGGACAATAATCCGTATTTCCACTGGTGTACATCCGTCCGTATTCGCAAATAGTAATCTCATTTTGGTTATTTTGGGTTGAAGGATTATACCGTAAATTTTCAGCCATCCAGACTTGATTCCCAATCTCTACACTGCGATAGGTTTGATTGTCTCTTGCATCGGTGAATGTTTGATAATTCACCTGCGGATTAAATAGAATATCATCTTTTCGGCAGGAAGCCAAAACAACGAAAATTAATAGTAATAAAGTGCTTGTTAAGTTTCTCATAATAGGCTTGTTTTTAATTTGAAAAACCGAGGAGAAAAATAATTCTCGGAATATAATAAGGAAATTCATAGGTCAGCGTGCAATTGGTTTTGTCGGTGTGCAATGCCGTATTTACCGATAATCCAATACCCAAGTCAAAGAATACTTTTCCTCCCTTTTTGAAAAATGTTTTCCGTCCGAAAGACAGACCGGCGCCTATTCCATTGGAATATTTTCCATTGATTGGTTTTCCGTCATAGTAGCTTGTGCTTAAATGAGAATATGCCAGATAACCTCCAATCCAGCACTTCTTGAAAAATGTATTTTTCGAGGGAAAATAATATTTATAGCCCGGATATAAAACCTCAATATGATCATCGTAGTATTCGCCACCGACTGATAAATATATAGCTGTAAGTTCTAATGAACTGCGGGAACTAATATCTCTTTCATAAGATAAGATACCTATGTATATGAATCCTTCATCACCGGGCAATACATATCCCATACCTTTAAAATACGATTTTAGGGGTGCTTCGCTAATATGTTGAGCTTTTGAATTGCCGGTTAGCAATACGAAAAAAATAATAAGAAGTACGAGTCGTCTTTTCATAAAAAATTTTTTGGGCAAAGGTAAATATTTTTTCCCCAAATGCCAAGCTCTATGGACAGATGACCCCTTTTGGGGACGGAACGTAATCTTACGGACGAAAAAAACAATTAAAGCGGAGCTTAATCCTTTTTGCCAAAGGCAAGTAAATTTACATAATACACATAACGCCGGCTGTCGGGGAGGTTGTTGTTGACAATTAGCTGGCGTCCGTAGGCTAAAAAATAATTTTCATACCAATAGTGCAATCCCGACTCGCTCTCGTCCATCACTTTGTCGTCTTCCAACCGGGTCGCCAGTTTTATTTTGCGGACTCCCGAGAGTGTTTTCCCTTCCGTGTCAAATACTTTGGAGACAATTTCGCGGTGATAATTATAGGCAAATACGACGGCGTCATTTTTCTTGAAAGAGACAATCCGTTTTTCTTTTTCCATTGTCAGAATGTTGTAAATCTCAAAACTATTGTCCCAAAGCATAATACCTTCATGATCGAAACATCCGATAAAAGCATTGAAAAAGTTATATCCGTCAAAGACCATCGTGGTGATAGGGCGGCTGCGGTTATAGTAGTCGTAGTAGAAGGTGGTTTCGTTGTGGTATTGGGCGTAGTAGGCTTCCGCTACAAAATAGATACGGTCGTCAATAAAGCGGAGGTCGTGCAGGAGCACATTGTATTCCAGGGATACCTCTTTTTGTTTTTGCAGTTTTTTCTTCTTTTTGAAAAAGGAGGTGGATTTGCTGTTGCCGCTGACATTTTTAAACTCCAAAAAGTTGTAGTAGTGTATGGTGGGTTGCTTGGAGAGGGAGTGTATCGCCATAGAATAAAATCCGGTGGTATTATTGTTGTAATAGTCGGCTTTTGAAATAGTCTTGGAAGTGTAGATGTCAAAAGTGCCGAAAACCATTAATTTATGCTCCTTGGAGAAAGCCATTTTTGCATCGTTGAGTTTTTTGTGTTCGCCGGCGTGCAAATCTAACATCTTGGACAAGACTTTGTTGTGAGGAATGGAATAGAGACGCAGGTATTGAGCGGATTTGTCGTGATAAATGTTGTAAATGAGAAAAAGTCTTCCGGATACCGGATCCCAAACCATCGACTCTATTTCGGTATTTTCTTCTCCTGTATTATCCGTATTGATTTGATACACATTGTTTTGTGAGAAATCTGCGTAAAATAGAGCGGTCTTGTGATTGTTTTTTTGCAGGCCGAAAAACATTTCATTGCCGTTTCCGGCGAGATGTTCTATTTTCCCTTCATAGGGAAGCTTTGCGTATAAAACCTGCGACTTCTTAGTGGACAGTTCGTAACGGATTATCTGCATATTGTTGGTAAGTCCCTTCTGTTTTTTGGGGGCATAAAAGAGCAAATAGACATATCCGTCTTGGTACAGCCATTTGCTCAAAGAGAGATTGATGTTCACGGCTACAAAGGCAGAATCTTGCGCTTGAAAATAGGGGTCGTATTGCTCTATTTTCCAAAGATATTCCCCGGTATTGGTCGTTTGCGGATTATAGACGAGCAGAAAACCGGCGGTATCGCAAGGGATATTATAGAAGCGGTCTCCCTCGTACTCTATGGGGAGTTCGAGACGCATCACCGGATCATAAGCCTGTCCCCGGAGCAAGCCGGAGGCTAAGAGAATATATGCAATCAGGACTCGAATTTTCAAAGCTTGCTATTTAATGACACTTCCGTTATGAATTTCTTTCTCGGGACTAACAAAACACAATTCTCCTTGGCTGTTTTCCGCCATAAGAATCATCCCTTGCGACTCTATCCCTTTAAGTTTTCGGGGCGCTAAATTGCTCAATACCAATACTTTCTTTCCGACAATATCCTCCGGCTTATAGTATTCGGCTATGCCGGAAACGACCGTCCTTTTGTCCAGTCCGGTGTCGAGTTCTATTTTTAGCAGTTTTTTTGTTTTAGGAACTTTGGTCGCATTGATAATGGTCGCCGTACGGATGTCCAACTTGGTAAAATCCTCAAAAGCGATGGTTTCTTTGGGGGCTTCCAAAGAGATGTTGGCTTGCTCGTTGGAGCGTTTGGATTGTTGCAATTTATCTATCTGTTGCCGGATTTGTTCGTCTTCAATTTTGCTGAACAGATGTTGGGGCTTCTCAATGGCGTGCCCTGCCGGGAGTAGCTCCATATTACCGGCATCCTGCCAACGGTAGGAGGGAAGATTGAGGAGTTTTTGCATCTTTTGGGCGGTAAAAGGCAGAAAAGGACCGGCTACAATTGCCAGATTAGCAGCTATTTGCAGTGACAGATTAAGAATCGTTTTTACGCGTTCGGGCTCGGTTTTCCACAGTTTCCACGGCTCGCTGTCCGTAAGATATTTGTTGCCGAGACGGGCGAGGTTCATCATCTCGCCGAGCGCTTCGCGAAAGCGGAAACGGTCCAAGGAGGCTGCTATTTTGCCGGGAACGGCTTTCACTTCTTCCAATAATTCTTGTTCGGATGCCGTGAGTTCGCCGCGGGGCGGAACCTTCCCGTCGAAATATTTTTGGGTTAAGACGACCGTACGATTGACGTAATTGCCGAATACGGCTAATAATTCATTGTTGTTTCTCGCCTGAAAATCTTTCCATGTGAAATCATTGTCTTTGTTCTCCGGAGCATTGGCGGTCAACACATAGCGTAATTCATCTTGTCTGCCCGGAAACTCTTCCAAATACTCGTGCAGCCATACCGCCCAATTGCGGGAGGTGGAGATCTTGTCGCCTTCGAGGTTCATAAATTCAAAGGCGGGCACATTCTCGGGAAGGATATAGCTGCCTTCTTGTTTTAGCATTGCCGGAAAGATGATACAGTGAAAGACGATATTGTCCTTGCCGATAAAGTGTATCAAGCGTGTGTCTTGGTCTTTCCAGTAAGGCTCCCAATCTTTGCCGGTTTGTTGTGCCCAGTCTTTGGCGGCAGAGATGTATCCGATAGGAGCGTCAAACCAGACATAGAGCACTTTACCCTTCGCTTCTTCAAGCGGCACTTTAACTCCCCAATCGAGGTCGCGCGTAACGGCTCGCGGCTGCAATCCGGTA
This sequence comes from Bacteroidales bacterium, assembly GCA_015489405.1. Lineage (GTDB taxonomy): Bacteria > Bacteroidota > Bacteroidia > Bacteroidales > S143-32 > S143-32. Next base: position 1,018 of record WFZU01000202.1, on the reverse strand, counting down.
TCCAGCCAGGATTTCACTTGTCCCAAGACATTGGCTTTCCAGTCGTCTTTGTGCTCTTCTAAAATCCATTGCCGCAACCAAGTTTCATAATCTTGCAAGGGCAGATACCAATGGGTGGTGTCTTTTTCGACCGGAATATTGCCGGTCAGGGCGGAGACGGGATTAATCAACTCTTTGGGACTCAGAGAAGTACCGCAACTTTCGCATTGGTCTCCGTAGGCTTTTTCGTAGCCGCAGTGCGGACAGGTGCCGGTAATATAACGGTCGGCTAAAAATTGCTTTGCCTCCTCGTCATAATATTGTGAATTGGTTTTCACTTCAAAGGCTCCCTTGTCATTGAGACGGGTGAAAAAGTCCGCCGCCGTCTGATGATGTATGGCGGACGAAGTCCGGGAATAAATATCAAAAGAAATACCGAAATCCGCAAATGATTTTTTGATAATACGGTGGTATCTATCCACAATATCCTGAGGACTGACGCCCTCTTTCTTTGCCTTTATGGTAATCGGAACGCCGTGTTCGTCCGAACCGCCGATAAATAAAACGTCTTCGCCTTTGAGTCGCAAGTAGCGGGCATAAATATCTCCGGGAACATAAACGCCGGCAAGGTGTCCGATATGCACCGGTCCGTTGGCATAAGGAAGTGCCGTAGTGATGGTATTTCGTTTAAATTTTTTCATTTTTTTTATTTTGTTGATTATCAATTGTTTGTATTGGTAGAGAAACGGGCAAAACGAAATCTCTCTACCGATACTTTATGTGTTTAATCTTTCTCTTATCATTATTATTTCCGTGTGCAAAGGTACATGTTTTTTTGAGTTGGATTATATTTCTTTCTGCTTCCTCCTGCGAATGCTGAAAATACGGTTTTGGCAGCTTGTTTGCCTGCTGTTCCGGGCTTTTCCGATGCGGCGGAATATTATTTTTTTCCGGAGGAGATGATTCTTGCCGGTTGGCGGATTATTACTACTTTTGTGCAAAATTTCAGGTATGGCATTATTACTTAAGAATGTAAGAT
>WFZU01000201.1 GCA_015489405.1 Bacteroidales bacterium | reverse complement strand
TCTATTATCCTTTAAATATCGAAAAATTTACTAATCTGATCTAAAAACGTTTCCGGATTGATCGGTTTTTCAAGATAACCCGTACAGCCGGCATTTAATGTTTTTTCCCGATCCCCGACCATGGCATAAGAAGTGATGGCTATAATCGGGATATCCCTTCCTTCGTCCAACTCCCTGATCTTTTTTGTCGCCTCATAACCGTCCATTACCGGAAGCTGCATATCCATTAAAATTAAGTCCGGCTTTTCTTTTTTTACGGTTTCTACACCTGCAGCGCCGTCCCAGGCTTCAATAACCTGGTATCCGGCATTTACCAGAATGAATCGGATCAGATACATGTTGGCTTCGTTATCCTCAACCACAAGTACTTTTTTCATTTTTCCGCCTTTTCGGATTGTACGACCTTAGTTAAAGTGATGGTAAACACGCTTCCTTTTCCGAACTCGCTATTCGCTGTAATGGTACCGCCCAAAAGCTCCGTCAACCTATAGCAAAGATGCAATCCCAGCCCGGTTCCTTCGTACTTCTTTGACGAAGACATATCCAGTTGCTGAAACGGCTTAAACAATTTCTTCATGTCTTCTTTTTTTATTCCTATTCCCGTATCACTAACAGATATTTCCACTTTGTCCGATGACAGATATTTTCCTGCGATGCTTACCAAGCCTTCGTCAGTAAATTTAATGGCATTGCTAACCAGATTGATAAGTATTTGCTTTACCCGGCGCCTGTCGCTAGTCATCTTTATTTGTTCGTCGACATCCGCCTCAAGCCGTATGGATTTCCCGACCAATAAAGACGACGCCTCTTCAACGACCTCATCAACGAGCTCTTTCAGGGAAAATTCCGTAATATCCAGATCTATCCTACCGGCCTCGATTTTAGAAATATCCAAAATATCGTTGATGAGATTGAGTAAATGCTTGGCGCTGTTCTTAACCATGCTCAATTGTTTTTTCTGTTCTTCGTTCAATTCTCCGGCCATGCCCATCAATAACAGGCCCGTAAAACCAATTATTGAGTTGAGCGGGGTGCGCAGTTCGTGACTCATAGAAGCCAAAAACATACTTTTAAGGCGATCAAGTTCCTTAAGCTTTTCATTTGCTTTTTCTAATTCTCTAGTACGCTCAGCGACTTTAATTTCCAGACTATCCCGCGCCTCGCGCAATGCTTCTTCGGCCTGTTTGCGTTCGGTAATATCCGCTATGGAGCCTAATATACGGTAGGTCCTTCCCTCGCTGTCAGTCAGAGCGGATGAGCGGTCGGATACCCAACGATAGGAACCCTCTTTATGCTTTAACCTATACTCAAGGGTAAGCAAACCATCCGGATTCTCTATAAAATCATTAAACTTCCGGATAATTTTATTTTTTTCATCCGGATGCAAGCGTTTTTCCCATTCCTGCAAAGTGTTTTCAATTTCATTGTCACTATACCCTAGTATGGCTTTCCAGCGCGGTGAAAAATAGACGGTGCCATTTAAAACATCATAATCCCAGATACCCGTATTGGAAGCTTCCAATACCAGCGACAGTCGTTCCTCGCTTCGTTTAATGGTCTCTTCCGCTTCTTTAATCTTGGTAATATCAATTCCAATAAATACGGCCGCTTTATTATTCCCATATTTTTGTCCGATAATCAGATGGGTATATTTCTTTCCATTTACTATTGCGTTGATTTCCTGATATGCCTGTTTATTTTTACTACCAAAAAATTCCTTCACAAATTGAACAAACTCAGGACTACTTCCCATAAATCCAAGGGGTTTACCCACAAATTCTTCTTGTTTGACATTAAAAACTTTAGCAAGGCTGCGGTTAACACCCAAATATCTTAAGTCCGAATCAATCCAGGATATTGTACCGGGTACCGCATCTAATATGGTTTGCAGCTGTTCTTTGGCATTATCCAGAGATTCCGTGCGGGACTGAATTTGTTCCATCATTTTATTGAAGCCTACGCTCAAACGGCCAATTTCATCGTTGCTTTGCGGTTTTACACGGACCGTATAATTACCGGTCTTCGTTACTTGCTCTATTTTTTCGGTTAACAGAAGGATAGGATCGGAAAGTCGTTTTTGAATTACGGCCGCTAAAATGGAAGCGATAGCTATACCGAGAAACAAAGCTAAAATAACGGTTAATATATTGTGCAAAAGTGAATTTCTGCGTTCCGAAGTATCCAATCGTATATAAAGCGTACCCAGCAATTCCCCATCATCCAATATTTTTGTCGAAACGGTAATGTATCTTTTGAAAAATTGTATTTGTTTCTGTGTATCTTTGGTAAATGGGTAGTCCGTATAGCCCTTTTTACCATAAGTGGCAAACAATTTTCCATTACTATCGTAAATCCAGGCATTTACAACGTCCTTCTCCGTTTCAAGAGAAGAAAGAATTCTTTCGGCATCGCGTTTATCAAGGAATTGTAAGGAAGATTTGGTATTTGCGGCAAGAATCCGAGCAGCAGATATTAACTGTTTTGCAGTAACATTACGATAATC
>WFZU01000200.1 GCA_015489405.1 Bacteroidales bacterium | reverse complement strand
AAACAATGGTTTGTGAAGGTAGTGGTACATAATATTTGCCGGAGTTTGCCTTGTCGAAGCATACCGGGTGGCTATATGGAAAAGATTAAATCATACAAAATGACAAAGAAAATAGTATTCATAGCCGCACTTGGGCTATTGTTGATGACTTCCTGTTCGAATGTCAAGAAGAATTATTATGAAAACGGTGCCCTTGAATCCGAAATTCACATGTCGGGCGGCAAGCATGACGGGAAGGCATTATGGTATTATCCCAATGGGAAAATTAAATTAAAAGCTTTTTACAAGAATGATAAATTGGAAGGGGAATATGTGCGCTATTACAAAAATGGTAAAATCCGGTCGCGCAAAATGTTTCAAAACGGACTGGCTAACGGAGAATATGCTAAATATTTGCTTACCGGATACCCTCTGATTGTCGAACATTACAAAAATGACACGCTCCATGGGTATGCTAAAAAGTATTATGAGGATACGCACCGTCTCAAATCCGAAGGAAACTACTATATGGGAATGAAAGACGGAGATTGGATTTATTATGACAAGACGGGTAAAGTAGAGGGAAGAGCGAAATTTAACAAAGGCAGCGGAACAGAGACACATTATTATCCCGGAGGGCAAGTCAAACAAATAACCCACTATAAACATGGGAAAAAAGATGGTGTGGAAATTCAATATTTCCCGGACGGGACGGTCTTTTCAAAACAAATATTCAAAAAAGGAATACCTGTAAAAAATGAGAAATAACAAGTTGATAACTCTACTGTTGGTAGTTTTTCTTGTGCTATCCGCATACGGTGGAAAGACACAAGAGAGCTTTTACGCACACTATACCGGTAAGTTAGGGGCGGGAATGAAGGTTTCCGTCAATCTCCAAAATTTTCACAATACACTTTCCGGAACGTATTATTATCAAGTATTAGATGATGGTAAGGTCTTGAATTGTAGTTCAATAATGTCGCTGGAAGGGACAAATAAAGACGGACTTCTTTCGTTTCACGAAAAAGATCGTGAAAAATCCTATTTTGAAGGACAATTGACGGAAAACGGACTTAAAGGTGCTTGGATTAGTGCCGGGAGAAGAGTGCCTTTTGAATGGCGCGAAGCATACCCTCCCGGATGTATTACCCTGCAAACGATGAACCTCCAACGAAAAAAATATCTGACGAATACCGGCGATAGTCCGAATGCCGGTTTTGATGCCATCATTTTCTATCCTTCTGCAACTTCCCGGATTTATAACGCCTATATGACTTTCATAAAGAGAATCCTCAATTTGGAAAATGAACGGAATGATTTGTTTTATTTGTTGGCGACCTACAAAGACAATTTTTTTGATAAATATGTCAATGATAACAGCGCAAAATATTCCGGCAAGGAAACACAAGGATTTCATTGGACACAAACCGTGCGAAGCCGTGTCTTTTTTAATGATGAACACAAACTTTCCATGTTGTTTACCAAAAAGGTAAATACGGGAGGAAGTATCTCTCTGGAAATGAACTATTCGGTCAATTTTGATCTGAATACCGGCAAAGAGATTCGCTTGGAGACCTTATTGGTTCCGGGATATGAGGAGAAACTGAAAGCCCTTTTGGCACAAAAACTTCGCCATGACTTTCAGGTGGTACCGCAACAGTCGTTCAAGGATATTGGGTTTCTTACGAATGATATTCCGCTGGCTTCCAATTATTTGTTGGACCACGAAGGCATTCTGTTTATTTATAATGTCTATGTTTTGGCGGGCAATGAATTCGGTAAAATAGAAGTCTTTCTAAGCTATGACGAATTGCGGCCTTTGCTGAGAAAATAATCGTATCTTTGCACAAATTTTTGGTGATTTGCAGATCATAACGGAACATAGTGTTTGGTGGCTTTTCCCGGCATTTTTACTTGCCTTGGGACTGACGCTTTTGTTGTATTGGAAGGAGAGACGCAATGAGTTTACCGCTACACAAAAAATTATCTTGGCACTGTTGCGCTTCGGGGGGATTTTTTTGAGCCTTCTGTTGTTGCTTCATCCGATGATACTGCGTAAGGTGGAGCAGCGTGAAAATCCCGTTATCATCATTGCGCAGGACAATTCCCAATCGCTGGTAAGTACACGTGATTCCGGATTTATCCGCCATGAATATCTCGAAAAATTGGCGGCAATGCGGGAAAAACTTTCCCGCAAGTATGAGGTGAAATCCCTCTTGTTTGGCGACAAAGTGGAGGAAGGAGAGCAAGCTGCTTTCAGCCGCTTGACAACAGATATTTCAGCTGTTGGCAGGACCATTTACCGGCAATATGCGAACCGGAATCCCGGTGCCATTATCTTGGCAACAGACGGGATTTTTAACCGCGGTATCAATCCGCTTTTCACTTTTGACAAACTCCATAGCCCTGTATATGCGATTGCCCTGGGGGATACTTCGGAACGCAAAGATTTGTCAATTAGCCGGTTGCGTCATAATAAGGTGGCTTTTCAAAACAATAAAATTCCGTTTGAAATAAGTATCCGCGGCATTGCTTGCAAGGGGGAGAAAGCCCGGGTTAAAGTAACGCACAACCGGAAATTGCTTTTCTCCAAAGAATTACGTTTGTCCGGCGATAATGTGGTACAAAAAGTCAAGGGTAGTTTTGTTGTTCCTGATGCGGGATTGCAATATTTTGAGGTGAGTCTAACCCACCTTTCCAATGAGCAATCCTATCAAAACAATCATTCGGGATTTTATCTGGATATCTTAGCTTCCAAAGAAAAAATATTGATATTGTATCAATCACCCCACCCGGACGTGTCTGCTATCCGGCGAAGCCTCGAAAATTCCGAAAATTACGAGGTAACGGTAGCAGATGCAGAACATCTTCCGGCGCATTGGGAAGATTACAATCTGATTGTTCTGCATGGTTTGCCTAGTCTGCAATATCCCTTGAAGTCACTTTTGCACCTGCCGGTCAAACAGCGTCTGCCTTTATTCTTTATCCTGAGTCAAACGACGGATATTGAGGCGGTAAATACCTATATGAAGGATCTACGTATTCAGCCCGAAAAGTCGATGATGAATGAGGTGCAGGCTGCTTTGAATGAAGGCTATAGCCGTTTTTCTCCGGAACCTTCCCGGGAGGATGACTTGCTCCGTTTTCCGCCTTTGTATGTTCCCTACGGGGAATTTAAAGCAGCGCCCAATCTGCGCATCTTGCTGTATCAACGATTGGAGAGTGTAACAACGAGTATGCCCTTGTTGGCTACTTCGGAAACGGAGGGAGTCCGTTCGGCTATTTTGTGCGGAGAAGGGGTCTGGCGCTGGCGCCTGACGGATTATAGAGAACATCAAAATTTCCGTACTTTTGATAATTTATTAGGGAAACTGGTGCAATATCTCGCTTTGAAAGAAAAACGCAAGAAATTTCGTGTTTCTACCAAAAGACAGTGGAGAGAAGGGGAAGAGGTGGTATTGGATGCCGAATTGTATGATGACACTTTCAGCCCGGCACAGACGGATGATATGAAACTTCATCTTGTGAACGGAAAAGGAGAACAATTCAATTACGCTTTTGTCAGACAAGGGAAGCAATACCGGGCTAATACCGGCAATCTTCCCGCCGGTAAATATACGTATAGGGCGGAAACCTCCTACGGTGGAAAATTGTATAGCGACAAGGGAAGTTTTATCGTAAATCCGCTTAATATTGAGAAAATAAATCTGCGTGCCAATCATCATTTGCTTTACCAATTGGCAAAAGCCTCCGGCGGAAAGGTCTTTGCCCCGGAATCGTTGGACAGATTGGCGGAAGAACTCTTGCATAACCCGCAAATCAAACCGGTCTTAAGATACGAAAACAAATATCTGGATATGCTTTCTTATCTTGGAATATTGCTTTTTATTCTGTTGCTGTTTTTTGTGGAATGGTTTCTGCGCAAACGTTTTGGGGCTTTTTAGAACGGACTGATTCTATTTTTTTATAAGGACTTTGGAATGATTGTTGTATAATTTGCTCATTATTAACATAAAAAAATGAGTTATGAGAAACAGATTACTAATTATTATTTTCCTTTCTGCTTTTTTCCCTTTCGTGTCTTTTGCTCAGGAAGTTGTAGAGAAACCCGTAGAAAAAGAATCTAATCATAATGTCGGTTTTGTCGCCGGTTATTCAACGGGATTAGGGCTATCCTATAAGTATGAGAATGGGAAAAATGGAGTTCAATTCTCTTTTTTGCCCATAATTTCAGAAAATTTTACTTTTGTGAGTCTCGGATGCACGCTGATGCATACTTTCTACGAAGCGGAAAACTCCGGATTGTTTGTGTATCAAGGTAATCATTTAATCGTATTCGATGAATCTACAATGTATGTAGCCGGATTGGGGGTAGGTATGGATTTCACTCTGACCAAGAAAATTTCTTTTTCTCTAATGGGAGGCTATGCCCTAAATAATTATGAAAGAGGACGCTTGTTGTCTATGAGCTTAGAGTCCGGATTGTTTTATAAATTTTAATTAAAAAAAGACTAGATTATGAAAAAGATAATAATATTATTATTCGCTATTTTGTTGACTATTAGTAGCTTTGCACAAGAGAAGAAAAAGGGAGAAGTGGAACATGCATTCGGCTTTGCAGCCGGAACTACAACGGGAGTCGGTCCTTCTTATAGATTCTTGTATCATGGTATCGGTATGCAATTCGCTTTTCTCCCGATGATTTCTGAAGA
>WFZU01000199.1 GCA_015489405.1 Bacteroidales bacterium | reverse complement strand
CTTTATTTCGTTGATACCTTTGCCAAGTGTGCGGGCTATCTCCGGTATTTTTTTGGGACCAAAGACCAGATAAACAACCATCACTATCAGAAAAATCTCTCCGCCACCAAGATTCAAAAACGCCAACATATAAATTATTTTTTTGCAAAAGTAAACAAAATAGTATCCCCGACATAAAAAATAAAAACAGAACTCAGTGTTCCGGCACATCCGGCTTTTATGGACAAACACTTTATAATCCGAAATCCCGGACTTTTACCCCGTCAAAACCGGAAAATTCATAAGGCTCCCTATTGGCAATTTCCCGGGGGATATTATGCAGGATTTGGTCGAAAGACGCTTGATTCAGAGACTCAATAAAGTCCGCAAATTCATTCGCTCCGGGGGTCCCTTGAAGGTATTTTCGATACATTTCTACGATGGATTGTAACATCGGCAAATAAGGTTGCAAATCGGTGGTAGTGGAGGCGGCTTCGCTGTCGATCCAAGCCACCGGAACTTTAGCGATAGCATTTTTTCGTATCAATTCGGTTTTCAACAACAGTTCAATGTCAAAAGCAAACTTTTTTTCTATCATATCTTTGGTAATTACGGGGATAATATCTGCCCTAAACCCCTTAAAACCACATTGAGTATCAACGATATAATCGAGGTTTGGGAGCAAACGTTTCCAAAGGTAAATAAAGAGTTTGCCGCGGTTATTACGGCTACCTTTTTTGATGACGACAGATTCGCGTTCGCGACGCGAGCCGATAGCCGCCAACTTGTTTTGATGCAAAATGGGATCCACCAGCAACATCGTTTGTCCCAAATGGGTGGAGAGGTCTGCATCGGTAAAGATAACGATATGGTTTTGCGTACCATGCTTTTGAACGGCATCCCACATACCGTAAACTACCGAGCCCCCTTTTTGACTTCCGGCGGTTGATTGCAAGCCTTGAACCGGGGGTAGTTTTTGCCGGATGGCATCAGCGAGAAACAATACCCGGACTTTATCTTGCAGTTGCTCGCTACGGACAATTTCCTGCGCTATGGCACCGCTCTTTTCGGGACATCCGTCATCGACGATTATCATTTCCCAAGTGATATTAGGGGAGTCTTCAAACAAAAATTGCAACTGCCGCACTTTTTTACGCAAAAAATCTTCCCCGTGCGGATGTTCACTTGCCCGTTTGATGCGGTTGTGTTCTTTGTACACGGCAAAGACGATGGAGATATGCAAGGGCGCTGCAGTCTGCCGGGCTAACATTTTGGATTTGGCAATTTTCAAACTCAACAAAGGAAAAATCAACGAGTTATCTTTCTTTGCAAGCAATTCACGTTCCGTTTTTTCAATTTGCTCGAGGGTGTATCCTTCCTTCAAAATCGAATGAACCGTTTCGACGATTAACTCCCCGTGTTTATCGTTGGTGAGGTCTATTTCTTTTACCCCGGATTTTAGCAACTTATCATACATAACTTTCATATAGATTAACATTCTGTCAAAGCGTCTCCTGCACCATTCCGTCTTATCCATTAACCGCGTGCAAAAGTAGAGAAAAAACCTCAATACATTTCATTGACTTAATCATTTCCGGTAGGGAAAAAAGCCTACTTTTGCAGAAAAAAAACAAAAAGATGTTTTATACACAACCCCTGGCAGAGATACTCCGCCCGAAATCCTTGGATGATTACATCGGACAAGAACAGCTTGTAGGCAAAAACGCCTTCTTGCGTAAGGCGATTGAGAGCGGGAACATCCCTTCCATGATTTTGTGGGGACCCCCGGGAACGGGGAAAACGACGCTCGCACGCCTCATCTCGAGACAACTTGCCAAACCTTTCTATCAATTGAGTGCCATCAATTCCGGCGTAAAGGACATCCGTGAAGCTATCCGTAAAGCGGAACATTCCGGAGGCGCCATCCTTTTTATTGACGAGATTCACCGGTTTAGTAAATCCCAACAAGATTCCCTCCTGGGCGCTGTCGAACAAGGCGTCATTACCTTGATTGGCGCTACGACCGAGAACCCCTCTTTTGAGGTCATCTCCCCTTTGCTCTCCCGTTGTCAGGTCTATATCCTGAAAGCTTTCTCGGAAAAGGAGATGAACCGTCTGTTGGAAAAAGGGATTTCGTTTCTCGAAAAAGATTTGCAATGCCGCATTGAAATAGTCGAAAAAGAGGCGCTGTTTCAAATTTCCGGAGGAGACGGACGCAAACTCCTGAATGCGCTGGAACTTGTCGTACGCAATATTCCCGGAGACACCAAGATAATCCGGAACAAGGAAGTTACCGGGATTATCCAAAACAATATCACTACATACGACAAAGGAGGCGAAATGCACTATGATATTATTTCCGCCTTCATCAAGTCCGTGCGCGGGAGCGACCCCAATGCGGCAGTCTATTGGCTGGCGCGTATGATAGAAGGCGGAGAAGACCCCAAATTTATTGCCCGCCGGATGTTGATTTTGGCAGCCGAAGACATCGGGAATGCGAACCCTACCGCTTTGGTAATTGCCAATACGGCTTTTGACGCCGTATCCAAAACAGGCTTACCCGAAGGGCGGATTATTCTTTCGCAAGCCGCTATCTATCTTGCTGCTTCTCCGAAAAGCAATGCCTCATACGTGGCTATTGACAAAGCCCTTGCCCGGGTCAAACAAAGCGGAGCCCTCAGTGTCCCGCTACATCTGCGCAATGCGCCTACACGGCTTATGAAGGATAGCGGATACGGCAAAGGCTACCGCTATGCACACCAATATGAAAACAATTTTGCAGATATGGAATTTCTCCCGCCGGAGATTAGTAACACTAAATTTTTTGAACCCGGCAACAACCCGAGAGAAGAGAATATGCGAAATTTTTTGCGACAACGTTGGAAAAATAAATACGGCTATTGATGATGAAACTCAAAGAAACACAATCTTTTTTACGTGCATTGGTTTGCAACAACAGGCGGGAATGGTTTAACGAAAACAAAGAATGGTATTTGAAAGCGCGGGCGGAATTTGAAGAATTTGTTGCCGGTCTTATCCACATAGCCCAATCCATTGATCCCTTTATTGGAGCATTGCAAACACGGGAATGCCTCTACCGTATCTACCGCGATATTCGCTTTTCGCAAGACAAAACTCCCTACAAAAATTATTTCGCCGCTTTCATCAACCATGCTGGAAGAAAGAGCCGTTTTGCCGGCTATTACATTCATATCGAACCGGATGCTTCCTTGATTGCCGCCGGCACCAATCCGGACAAAACGACCTTATTGCCTATCCGCACGGCTATTTTCCAACAGCCGGAGGTGTTTAGAAAGATTGTCAATGATAAGCAGTTCCGAAAATACTTTTCCCTGATTGAAGAGAATAAGCTAAAAAGGGCACCCAAGGGCTTTCCCAATGATTTTGCGGACGTGGATTTATTGAAATACAAACATTATGCGGCGGTTTGCCAACGCAAAGATGAATTTTGGGAAAGCGAAAACCTCTACCCGGAAATCCAAGAGATATTCGCTGCGGCACTCCCATTCAATCGTTTTATCAATGAAGCCTTGAGCCGGGAACAATAGACGGTTTTTTGAAAAGCAGATATCCTTTTATCCTTTGCACGCTGAATAAGCACTGATAGTTTGGAAAGATTTTTTCAAAAAAAAAATTGAAAAAGTTTTGGTTTCAAAAAAGTTTATATCTTTGCAGCCCGAATTTAGAAGTTTAGTAGTTTAGTATTCAAAAAGATAGAACAATGACAAAAGCAGAGTTAGTTACAAAAATTGCAGACAAGACAGGAATTGATAGAGCTGTAGTGTTAGAAGTAGTAGAATCGTTGATGGATTCCGTAAAAGAAACTATGGTTAACGGAGAAAACATTTATCTGAGAGGTTTTGGAAGTTTTGTTATCAAACATAGAGCCGAAAAAACGGGAAGAAATATTTCCAAGAAAACCACGATTAAAATTCCGGCACATAATGTTCCCAGTTTTAAACCTGCCAAAGAATTTGTAAAGGACGTAAAAAACAATGTTAAATAAATATTAGGAGGAAATATTATGCCCAGTGGAAAAAAGAGAAAAAGACATAAAATGGCAACCCATAAACGGAAAAAACGTTTAAGGAAGAACAGACATAAAAAACGTAAATAATCACTTCTCACAAAATCGGGATAGTTTAATTCTTTTCAGTTTACTATCCCGATTTTGTTATATCCGCTCAATTGATCAATGTTTGCTCTCTCCTAATACAAATATTGATAAAAATTTGAAAAAGTGGATAACAAAATAATCATTAATGCTGCTTCCGGCATGGTGAATATAGCCATGTTAGAAGAAGGAGTGTTAGTAGAACTTCATAAAGAAACTAAAAACAAAGCATTCGTTGTCGGTGACATTTATTTAGGGAAAATAAAGAAGGTTGCTCCCGGAATGGATGCCGCTTTTGTAGATATCGGATATAAAAAAGATGGTTTTTTGCACTATCATGATTTGGGTCCGAATATCCGGTCGCTCATCAAGTTAGCCAACCACACCCAAAACAAACCGAGAATCCCCAGCCTCACACGATTTCGTCTCGAACCGGAAACCGACAAGACCGGTCATATCACGGATATTATCAAGTCCGGCATGGAATTGCCCGTCCAGGTAGTGAAAGAACCCATTTCCACCAAGGGTCCCAGACTTTCCTGTGAATTGTCCTTGGCAGGAAGATATATGGTGTTAGTGCCCTTCTCCAACAAAGTCTCCGTCTCCCAAAAAATTGCTTCCAATGCGGAAAAGACAAGACTCAAAAAATTAGTGCAAAGCATACGTCCGAAAAATTTCGGAGTCATCATCCGGACCGCAGCCGATAAAGTGGAAGTAAGCGAGTTGGAAAAAGATCTCAACGGATTGATAAACAAGTGGCGCAAAATGCTCCGCAAATTAAAAACCGCCAAAGTCCGGCAGCGACTCCTCTCGGAAGTCAATCTCACTTCTGCCATCTTGCGTGACTTGATGTCCGAATCTACGACTGCAATCATCGTAGATGATGCCCAATTGCACCAAGAAATATTAGCCTATCTCCAAAATATCGCTCCGGAGAAGACCAAGATAGTCAAACTGCATAAATCCAAAAACACACATATCTTTGACCAATACAACGTCAATAAACAAATAAAAACTTCATTTGGCAAAACCGTTACTATTCGCAGGGGAATATATCTGGTCATAGAACATACCGAAGCGATGCATGTCATTGACATCAATAGCGGCAATAAGGTAGATAAAAACAAGTCGCAAGAGGAAAATGCTTTGCGCGTTAATCTGGACGCTGCCAAAGAGATAGCGCGACAATTGCGATTGCGGGATATCGGTGGCATTATTGTCATCGACTTTATCGATATGAAAAAAGCGGAAAACCGCCAATATCTCTACAAAAAAATGAGAGAAGAGATGCAGCACGACCGCGCCAGACACTCCATCCTGCCTCCCAGCAAATTCGGACTCGTGCAGATAACACGCGAACGGGTGCGCCCCGTAACGGAAGTGACAGTAACGGAAGTCTGCCCCACTTGCAAAGGTACCGGAAAGATTACTTCCAGCAGCCTTATCGTTGACTCTATAGAAAATGATATTAGCTACCTGATTCACGAACAGAACGAAAAGAAACTGAAGCTGGAAGTCCACCCCTACATCTACGCTTACTTGACAAAAGGACTGTTCTCGATTCAATGGAAATGGTATTTCCGTTTTCACCACTTTATCAAACTAAGCCAAAATATGAATATGCCCCTGCTTCATTACACCTTCTATAATAAGAATAATGTCCGCATTAAACTATAAACCCCAATAAAACAATTTCATTTATCTGATTATCAACCGATTAACACACAAAATAAAACGATGAAAAAAACAAATGAGACCGTCGTTAGCGGCGTAAGACCTACCGGAAATATCCACTTGGGAAATTATTTCGGAGCTATCCGGAATTTTGTAAAGATGCAAGAAGAACAAAACTGTTTCTTCTTTATTGCCGACTATCATTCCTTGACTACGCACCCCAACCCCAAAGATCTACACGGCAATGTACGCCGGTCGCTGGTCGAATTTCTCGCTTGTGGAATTGACCCCGAAAAGGCAACCCTGTATCTCCAAAGCGACCTGCCCGAAACGGCGGAACTATATTTATTTCTGAATATGTATGCCTACCTCGGAGAACTGCAAAAAGTGGTTACCTTTAAAGAGAAAGCCCGGAAACAACCGAATAATGTGAATGCCGGTCTCCTCACCTATCCTACCCTGATGGCTGCCGACATTCTGATTCACCGCGCCTCCAAAGTGCCGGTCGGCAAAGACCAAGAACAACACCTGGAAATGACCCGCACCTACGCCAGACGCTTTAACAATCTCTATAACACGGACTTTTTCCCCGAACCTACCGCTTATAATTTCGGAGACCAACTCATCAAAATCCCCGGTCTCGACGGCAGCGGGAAAATGGGCAAAAGCGAAGGCGGAAATAATGCTATTTTTCTCAATGACGAGCCCAAAGCACTACGAAAAAAAATAATGCGCGCCAAAACGGATGCCGGTCCCCAAGAAAAAAATTCGCCTATGTCCGTTGAAATTGCTAATCTTTTCAGCTTAATGGAGGTGCTTAGTAAACCGGAAATCGTCCGGCAATACAAAGATGCATACAATGACTGTACGATTCGATACGGTGATATGAAAAAACAATTGGCAGAAGATGCCGTAGCCTTTACCGCACCTTTCAGAGAGAGAATAGAAGAACTCTCCGCAGACCGGAAATATATTGCCAAAGTCGTCAATATGGGAAAAGAAAAAGCCCGGGAGAGTGCTCGCGAAACCATCCGCAGAGTTCGTGAGATTATCGGGTTTAAAGCCTTTACCGGTTAAGGATTTTATCCGGTGGAGAATTGTAAATGATAAACTGCGAATTTTGAATTTTGCGGGGAGACACGGATTATTTTTGATTATGCCGCGAATGCGCGAATCTTTATTTTGTCGTGAATGGATAATGATTAATTGACAATTGATAATTGACAATTAACAATTGACAATTGCGGCTTCGCCGCTTAATAATCCGTTTATACGGTGGTTCATAACGAATACCAAAAAACCTTATTCTCAGGTTTTTACCTTAGTAGCAAGAGGATAACCATAAAATTCAACCTTATTACCTTATTCATAGCTATTTCCAATAAGGTAATAAGGT
>WFZU01000198.1 GCA_015489405.1 Bacteroidales bacterium | reverse complement strand
TATCATAGGTGCTCTTTTCACCATCTATGACTTTTCATTACTTTACAAGAGGGCTGGCAAACTCGAAGTTTGTACCTCCCAAATATATTTCAATCTTCCAAACGTTCAGTCCTTCAATACTTTGTGAGACCCTCCGGATTTGTTCCCACAAGGGAGTTCCGGCTCGTTTCCGTATCTACTATGACCTCTGCTGACTTCTTGTATCCCTACGGGCACGGGCACCCTTATTCATTTGATTTTTGGTATCCGGGCAATAGTTCGTAGAGTTTGTTTGCCGGATGATCGTTTATGGTTTCGAGAGTTTCTTTCAACCATTGGAAAGGATCGACCTGATTGATTTTGCATGTAGCGAAGAAGGAATAAAACATGGCGGCTCTTTGGGCTGCTTCGTGCGAACCGGCAAAAAGATAGTTTTTGCGTCCCAAAGCCACCGGACGAATGCTGTTTTCTATTAGATTGTTGTCTATCCGGAAACGCCCGTCTTCGACATATCTTTTCAGTCTCGTCCACAGACTCAACGTATAGCTTATTGCCTTGCCGATGGCACTCTTGGGAGCTACCTTATGAACCTCCTCATAGAGCCATGTCTCTATCTCATTTAAGACCGGCACCGCCTCTTTTTGTCTCAGTGCTTTGATCTGCTCCACATCCATTTCTTCTGCCTTGGCTCTACGCTCAATAGCATAGAGTCGCTGTATCATCCGAAGCATCTGATGACTTCTGACTTCGTCGTTTTCTTGGGCATTCTCAAACTTTCGCCTGGCGTGAGCCATACAGGCAAGCAAGGTGATTTTACCCTGCGTAGCCAGGTTCGTATAGGCAGCGTATCCGTCAGTCTGCAAAAAACCGGTATAATGTTGTAAAATCTCATTCGGTCCTTCTTTGGAACGCCCTTTGCGATAGTCAAAAAGCACCAATCTCCGCACCGGGTCGGCATAGACCCAGTGAAAACCTTTATGACTCGAACCCGGTTTGTCTTTGGTCAACACCTGTATCGTGGTTTCATCTGCCATGAGATAATCGGTCTCCAATAATTTCTCCCGAAGTGTTTGATAAAGTATCGACAGCAGACGGGAACTGGCGACAAACCAACCGTTGATAGTAGATTCGGCGAGGTGAATTTGTTGTCTTTTGAAAATTTGTCTTTGACGATAAAAAGGCAGATGATCAACAAATTTACTCACCAGAATATGTGCTAGCAATCCAGCTCCGGCATTGCTTTTGGGAATAGGCAAAGAGGGAAGCTCGGCAATGGCAATATGCGTTTTCTCACCGGTGGTCGGGATAAGATATTTGGGGCGTATAATACGACGAACAAAAAGTTGTGCAGGAACATACTCCAACAGCTCCGTTATGGCTTCGCCTATCTTTTTTGCCCCTTCGGGAATATTTTCCGGCTCTATCCTTTCTTCTTTTCTCGGCAAATGCGGGGGCAGTTCGGTACGTATGGCTTTCTTTTTCTTTTTTTTCGTCTTGCGGGTGTAGCTCACCTCTTGGGTTTGGGTCTCTACTTCCTCCTCCTCTGCATCGGAGAGGTCAAACAGTGTTAATTGATTGGGATTCTCTTGCGCGATAAAGCGTTCGCGTTTGCTGCCGAAAATCATTCGTTTGAGTTGCGCAAGCTGCTCTTTCAAGGATTGAAGCTCATCTTTCAAAGCTTGAAGTTCTCCTGCTGATATATATACCATTTCCTGCTTTATCATAATGCAAAAGTACAAAGATAAAGCATTGAATATGCATACTTTAACAACTATTTATTCACTGTTTTTTGTGCAAAAAATCGCCTCCTTTTTTTTGCTTTTCTCAGCGGAATGCCAGTAATTATCATGACTAATTGACCATATTCCAGAGCCGTACTCAATTGCCCTTTCGGGAAAGGAGGAAGCTCAAATGTGCCCCTCTCCAATCGTTTGTAAAACAAAACAAATCCACCTTCTTCCCAACGTAGAAGTTTTATCATAGTACGTCGCTTATTGACGAAAATAAACAAATCGCCACTCATCGGGTTTTTACCCAATTGACGACTGACCAATCCGCACAAACCGTCAAAACTCTTACGCATATCCGTTGGCAAAGTATATAAAAAATATCTGCCGGAAGTAATGCTAAACATGATGTCAAGAGTTTATCAATTCTTTGATAAAACGAAGTGGCGTTTGCAAAGGTAAGGATACTTGCACACCGTCAGGATAACGAATGATAATGGGCTGGGTAAATGCCGCCGGTATCTCTACAAAAGAATCCGGATAAATTTCTTGTTCGCGATAGCGTTTCAGCCAATACTGAAACTTAGACTGCTTGACATTTATTTGTGCCAGAAATTCTTTTTGGCTCAATCCACTGGCTTGCCAGGCTTCTATCACCCTAAACATCTCCTCTCGTAATTCGTTCTTTGCCATAATTTTTTTTGCGGCAAAATTAGACCCCTCTCCTAAACTATGCAAGATGTCTGTGCCCGTAGGGATACGATTGCGCTACAAGCCTCTATCGCGGAAGTCATCGCGTTTTTCCCATTTTATGTCTTTAAGCATCGGGGCTTTGATACGGATGCTGAACATATAACTCTTACGGATGCCCGAAGGAATCCAATTGAAACTCATCTCCCAGCAATGCAGGTCGCGGTAAACTTCTATTTCCGTAAACGTAACTTCCTTGCCTTCAATATCAAAATTGGTACGCAAACTCAGTTTCCATTTGGGGGTAGGGCGAATGCTTCCGGTAAGTCCTATCGTGTGAATTATCTTGGGTTTCCGGGTAATATCATAATCCCATGCATACCCTCTGTACATGATATTTTGCTCGTAAGCGATATTGTAGTTCACGTTAAGATTCCACTTCGGAAGTGCAGCGGGAGGCGTTTTATTTCCTTTACTGTTTTCTTTGTTTTTGTTTTCAAACAATCTGTTATCCATCCGGTAATTAAGACTCAACCTCCAAGAATAGTTGGTAGGGCGGAACAATTTCCGGTTTACATTCCATTGAAAAACATTGATTCTTTTGCCGGTAGAATCGGCGGCATAAGGGTCAAATTTACTTTGGTAGGTGAGGTTTACGCGATTGAAAAGCTTTGTGTTTCCGGATACATTCAGGAGCGACCATTGCAACGAATCCAATGCCATATTGTAGGAAGAGCCGATTTTGAAATTATCAATCAGTTTTATTTTTTTCATTCCCGTTACCGTATCTGTTTTAGAACGGACTTTCATTTCCAGGTTTTGATTAAGGTTGAGGGAGAGCGTTCCTGCTTTTTTCCCGGGTTTAGTGTTGAAAAGTTGGTCTTGATAGTAATAATAGCGGTGTTCTTTTCCGTTTTCGTCAAAATAGCTGTCGTAATATCCCCAATCATCCTTCGTAAAATCGGGATGATAGCTCAATGCGACACTCGGGGTTAAGACATGTCGAATTGCCTTCACAGGTCCTTTCGTAAAAGAATACATTCCGTACACGGTAGTGTTGAGCGAAGAAGTAGCACTAAATTCGCGCACGGCATAAAAGCCGGAGACACCGGTCAATGTATCAATCTTATATTCCGGAGCGGAAACGGACTTAAATTCTGTCCTTTGGGTGTACCAGCGCTCGCTATACCGGGCGGAATTGGACCATTTGATATATTTCAGCAGCTTGATTGTCCCTCCGCTGATTTGTATTTGGTGTTTCGCCCCGTCTTTATAATTGCCCCACATTTCCGGTTGCATAAAAAGCGAATCGTAGGTATTCAACTGTCCCTGTGCATTAAACGTATAGGTCAAACCGATATTCTCATACCAACGCAGCCTCCCCGAAGGATTTCTTCTGCGCAAGGGAAAAATCTTGTCCATCGAAAGGTTGATATTGGGCAGCGTGAGCGTCATCATTTTGGTTTGGGTGTTTTGCGAATGATTTGCCGAAACGCTTAACCTGAACCGGCGTGCAATGGTCGTAGAATAGTTGATGCTCGATTGAAAAGTACTCTTAAAGTGTTCGTCCAGATTGGTTGTATTATATTTGTTAAATCCGCTGGTACGGATATTGACATTGGCGGAGAACTTTCCGTTTGGATTAGCTTTCGGATCTTGTGAATGCTGCCACTGGATCAAAAAGTCGGGGCGGCTTTGATAGTCCGGGTCTCCTTCTTCTCCGATGACATTCATCGCATACCCGAGTTTGAGATTGCCCGAATATCCGTATCGCTTTTTGTAGCGAAATTGCGGGTTGATTGCCCAACTGCCCAAAGTGTAAATATCTCCCGTTACCGTCAGGTCCATATAATCATTGATATACCAATAAAATCCCCCGCCTTGCAGGAAAAATCCACGCGTGGGAGACTCTCCGTAGGTAGGGAGTTTGATGCCGGATTTATGTTTTTTATTGTTGGGAAAATATCCGAAAGGCAAGGCTATGGGAAGCGGCATCCCCTCGACTTCGAGATAAGCCGGTCCGGTTACGATTTTGTCATCCGGTATTTGACGGGCTTTTTTAAACTTCAACGCAAAATGAGGATGGTCGAGATCGCAGGTGCTGTACGAACCATTGAGCAAATTGGCGGAATTGTCATCATATTTCTTTACCTTCTGCGCCAGTATTGTCCCTTGCTCATCAGATGTTTTCACCTCTTCGACCAGCCCTTTTTTGGTCTTGAAATTATACTTTATCATTTTGCTGACAAAGCCTGTTTCCCCCGATTTGAAATCCGGATTATGGACTATTTTTCCGGTCGAATCCGGCAAACCCGTAGCCGTTAGCTCGCTGGCATCCAAATCCACCCCGATGTAATCCGATGACAAATCAATATTGGTATAATGTACTTTGGAATCACGGTACATATATATTTTTTTCGTCCTCAGGTCAAAATAGACCGAATCTTTTGCCGAATAATCGACAATGTCTTTAACCGCATCGGGAGAAATACGCACACTGTCTTTGACCGTATTGACACTATCAACGGAGATAAGGGCGCTGTCTTGCTCAATCTTTTTGTGTGCCGGCGGCAGGGTGTCCGCCGTCCGGGCAGTGTCGGACAGAGGGAGTATCAAGCGGGATGAATCAGGCGTTTGACTATAAACCTTTCCCCCTGCAAATAAGCAAGCAAGCAGGAAAATAAGACCTGTTTTCAAGTAAATATTATGAAAATAAATTTTCAATTATTTTCTATCATTTTAATTACTAATTTTGCAAAAAGTAAACATTCACCGTTAAAACAGGAATGATATTTGCATCAAAAAATTATATAAAAAATAACAGTGCAAAGTAACAATAAGAAATCGTATGTTAGACAATAATTATACCAATATTTTGAAAACCCGTAAAGCC
Organism: Bacteroidales bacterium; assembly: GCA_015489405.1. Lineage (GTDB taxonomy): Bacteria > Bacteroidota > Bacteroidia > Bacteroidales > S143-32 > S143-32. The sequence continues at coordinate 94 of WFZU01000198.1, read as the reverse complement.
CGCATTTTCTTTCTTTTACTTTTCGCTTTCAGTCTGTCGGTCTATGGACAAAAGCAACACGTCATTGTTTTGGATGCAGGACACGGCGGCAAGG
>WFZU01000197.1 GCA_015489405.1 Bacteroidales bacterium | reverse complement strand
GTGTCTATCTTGCTTCTTATCACGGTGTTTTTTCTCGTAGAGATGAAACAACACTCCCGTATGGAAACGAATTTGGATAAATATATGCCTCAAGATCATCCGGCATTTATTTTCAGCGACAAAGCGGAAAAGTGGTTTGATATTCACGATGGGATAATCGTGGCGCTGGAAAACAAAAAAGGCATTTTCAACACGGCTACGCTGGATACGCTCAAACGTTTGACCAAGCGTTTTCAGCATTTCGATGAAATCGAGAAAGAAAATGTAACTTCTCTATATACTGCGGATAACATCATCGCATCGGACGGAGGGCTGGACGTAAGACGATTTTATAAACGGACTCCCAAGACCCCCGGAAAACTGCAAAAACTACGGAAAAGCGTAGAACAAAACGAAATGATATTCGGCAGATTAGTGTCTAAGGATGAAACGGTTACGGTGATAGTGGCGGAAATTGGGAAAGATGTGTTTACGCAGGATTTTTACAACCGCATTCTGCGTACCGCTCACGCTTCCGCTACGCCGGACATTCATATTTATGTCGCCGGTCGTCCTATTGTAGAAGGTACGATGGCACTCTTGGGTCCGGCGGATATGAAGCGTATGGTGCCTATCGTTTTGCTGGTGATTTTTTTGGTGCTGTTTTTGACTTTGCGGAGCCTCAAAAGCACTTTGATAACCTTGGGCGTGGTATTTTTCTCGACGATATGGGCTTTCGGTTTGATGGCGCTCACCGGAATTCCCATTTATGCGGTATCTACGATGATCCCCGTGATGTTGATTGCGATCGGGGTGGCGGACGGCATCCATTTGTACAGCCACCTGCAAGTCTATATCAATCATCACCCGCAAGCCGGGAAAGGCGAAGCCGTGAAAGATATGTTGACGAAGCTTTGGAAACCGGTAGTGATGACTTCCGTAACGACGGCGGTCGGTTTTATTTCCCTGCTGACCTCGGAGGTCTATCCGGTCAAATATTTCGGACTTTTCACCGCCTTCGGCGTAATGGTTGCCATGTTGTTTTCATTGGTTTTTTTGCCGGCAGGCGTAATGATTTTCGGACTTCCGAAAGCCCGGGCTATCAGTGCGGACGACAAGGGCGGGCATTCGCATTCCAAAATAGCAAACGCTTTTTCCGTGTGGATTATCAAACACCGGTATGCAACTATATTGGTGAGCATTCTGATAGCGCTTTTCTCTTTGGTGGGGATGCAAAAGATTTGGATTAATTCGAGTTTTCTCGATAAGTTTGAAAAAGACAGCGAAATCGTCCGCACCGACCGCTTTATCAATAAGCACTTCGGAGGGACCAGCACGCTCAACCTTATTTTAGATGCCCAAGGGAAAAAAGACCGTTTCAAACAACCGGAAGTCTTGAAGTTGATGGATCGTTTGCAACAACGGGTAGTACGTGAACTTCCGGTGGCGGGCAATTCGTTTTCGCTGGTCGATTACATCAAACGGATGAATAAGGTGATGAACGCCGGCGACGAAAAATTCAATTGCATACCGGACGACCCCAATATGATAGCCCAATACCTGCTCCTCTATGAAATGTCGGGAGACCCCGAAAAATTGAACAAAGTGGTCGATTATGACTACGAGAAAGCCAATGTTACGTTCCAACTGAAAAGCGACAATTCCAAGGCGATGAACAGCGTATTGAAGATTATTGACCAATACAAAGAGCGGTTCAATGATTTGGGAATCCATCTTAACTATGCCGGCAGCGGATATAAGGCACTGGTATTCACTGATTTAATATTGGAAGGACAGATAAAAAGCCTGATTTTATCTTTGCTCATTATCGTGGTGCTGCTCTCGGTGATGTTCCGGAGTATAAAAACCGGACTCATCGGTTCGGTGCCGATTGTTATCACGGCTTTAATAAGTTTCGGGATTATGGGCTTTTTGGGTATTCCGTTGAGCACGACTACGGCGCTTCTTTCGAGCATAGCGATTGGTATCGGGATTGATTATGCAGTGCATTTTCTGGAACAATATCGTGCCAACAGAGCTTTGTCCGGCGACAAACTCGAAGCGGTTCAAAAGACGATGGCGCATTCCGGCAGGGCAATTATTTACAATGCCATTGTGGTTATTCTCGGATTTTTGGTGTTGTTGTTCTCCGTTTTCCCGCCCAACCGCGAGTTGGGAGCCTTGGTTTCGTTGAATATGTTTACCAGCTTTGTGGGCACGCTGACGATAATGGTCGTCATCTTGTATATGACGAAGGTGTTTGAGGTAAAGAAATGATGCAATTATACAATGGTGCAATGATGCAATTATACAATGATACAATGGTACAATGATACAATGGGGAAATGGGGCGATAATACAATGGTGTAATGATACGACCGGAAATTTTATGAGAATGTAAATGCAATATTGAAAACAAATAAAAAACTTGAGAATATGAAAAATTTAACAGCAATTGCAATGGCTATCCTGATGATAGCGGGCATTAGTGCCGAAGCACAAATGAGTGGAAGGCAAATCGTAGAGAAAGCCTACAATCTCCCGCAAGGGAAGGACAAAACATCCACCTTGACAATGACCTTAACGAACAAAAGCGGTCAGACAAGAGTCCGGAAGATTAAACAATTTACAAAAGATTTCGGCAATGTGGAGAAAAAGATAATGTTTTTTATCGCTCCCGCCGATGTCAAAAACACTTCCTTTATGAATTGGAGTTATGACGGGGATAAAGCGGACGACCAATGGATCTATTTGCCGGCATTGAAAAGAGTGAAAAGAATTTCGAGCGACAGCCGGAGCGACTATTTTATGGGGTCGGATTTCACCTATGATGATTTGGGAGACCGCAAATTGGATGCCGATACGCATAAACTGCTGCGGGAAGAGACCGTAGAAGGCAAGGACTGCTATGTCGTGCAGAGCATTCCCAAAGATGAAGATTATATGTACTCCAAAACGATTACGTGGATCCGAAAAGACAATTTCGTAGGAGTGAAAAAAGAGTTTTATGACGAAGACGGAGAGCTCCTGAAAATATTGCATATCAAAAAAGTGGAGAAAATATCCGGCTTTTGGGTGATTACACATTCGGAAATGGACAATGTACAAAAAAACCATAAGACCGAAATACAACTCTCAAATGTCAAGATTAATTCCGGCGTGCCGGCATCCAAATTTAGCGAAAGGATGATGATGCGCGGCATATAAGAGGGCTGACTTGGCGTATGATTTATGTACTAACAATGATAAACAAGTATGCGATGAAATACCGTTATTATTTAACTATTATTCTGATAATAAGCACTTTATTGGGCAAAGCCCAAAATGTGGACATCAGCGGTTTTGCCCGTACCTATGAAGCCGTTGGAGTGAAGGAAGGCAATTTTTTGATGATGCAGCAGACGCTGAATTTGAATTTCGAAAAGCGGGGCGAAAAGGTGGGCTTCAAAGCCAATCCGATGCTTTATTATTACGGCAGGGACAGCTTGAATCTCAATATGCGGGAAATATATCTGGATATGTATTTCAAAAATTTTGATCTACGCTTGGGGAAACAACAAATCGTATGGGGAAAAGCGGACGGCGTCTTTATCACCGATGTCGTTTCGCCGCTCAATCTGACCGAATTTTTGCTTCCGGATTTTGATGAAATACGAACCGGCGTAACGGCTGCCAAATTAGATTATTACATTGGGAGTGCTAGCTTGGAAGCTATCGTGATTCCGCAATTTACACCTACGCTGAGACCATCGCACAACTCTATCTGGTACCGGCAACCGGAATTTCCGGCTCCGGCAACATTCGATTGGTCGCAGGCAGAGGTGAAGCCTTCGTTGGAAAACTCGGAAGCTTTTCTGAAATATTCCAACATGACTTCCAAGGTGGATTTTGAATTGATGGGGGCTTACACTTGGGACGACAATCCGGTGATGCATATCCGGAAACTCTTTGGCGTGGACAGTTCCGCGATGCCTCCCCACCCTTATCTCAAAGGATTGAATATCACCCCCCGGTATCATCGCCTTTTCCTTGCGGGAGGTTCTTTCAGTACGGAGATTAAAGGTTTTGTTTTGCGGGGCGAAGCGGCTTTTTACAAAGGGAAATATTTTCAAACTCAAGATCCGGATGCCGGAGATGCTATCGTCCAAAAGGACTATCTGCACTACGTCGCCGGACTGGATTTCAATGTCGGCAAAGTGAAGTTGAGCACCCAATTTATTCAGCGTTATATCTTGGATTATGACGATTACCTGCGGGAGCGGGAAATGGAAAATACGGCTACTTTTATGGCAAGATATGACACGCCGGGCGAGACGCTGCACCTGGAACTCTTCTCCTATCTCGGCTTGGACAAGGGCGATGCACTTATCCGCCCCAAAATAACGTATGACTTTGAGGACGGTTTTAGTTTGTTGCTTGGTGCGAATATCTTTGCCGGAGACACGGAAGGACGTTTCGGACGGTATGAGGACAATTCGATGATTTATACGAAGATAAAATACAGTTTTTGAGACATTGCCGACGGAGTCGTATATTGCAAGATTTTTTGCGCATTTATGTGCCTTGCAAAATCATTGAATACGATGAATGCGTTGTAAAAAGCTTGATAAAATCATATTTTTCTCTTCCCCCGCGGGGGAAATATTCCGTCTGTTATTTCCCACGGATACGTTGTAAGCCTTCCTTAGCGGAAGCATCTTCGGGCGACAAGAGCAGGACTTTTTGAAACAAGACTTTGGCTTTGCGCAGTTTGCCCAATTGTAAATTAGTCCAAGCATAGGTTAACAAGCCGTCGTAGCCGAAGGGATACAGATTGACTACTTTTTCCATGTATGGAAGAGCGTTTTTATAATCTTTCCGTTCGTAATAGATAAGTCCCAAACGGTAATTGGCGGTCGTGTTGTTAGGAGATATTTTTAATATTTCCTTGTACAATTCGATGATGTCATCCCATTTTCCCAAAGCCGATTTGGGATAAATCAAGCCGAATTTAGGCTCTTCCGCATACGGCATCAAAGAGATAGCCTTATTGTAAAAAGAGACGGACTCCGTAAATTTCCCCGCCTCGTAGCTGAGCCAGCCCAAGCGAAGGTTTATTTCGTAGGAGTCTTCTTGATATACGTTTTTCAGGGTGTTGATAGCCTTGCTGTATTCCGCCTTGTTTTCCAAGACGTAACTCTCTTGAAAAGCTTTGATGAGGCTTTCTTGTGCATACACTATGCCGCCCAGAAAGAAAAGTATTGCCAACAATGATGATTTCTTCATAACTTCCATTTTTTATTTTCAATTAATTATTTTATTTGCCGTTTTATCCCGAACAAGAGGGACGAAATATTCATATCACGGGTCTGCGTTTTTGTTAAATGATATTGTTGAAAAGAAGCGTAGAATAGATACTTCTCACCCAAAAGATATTGGATATCAATTCCCCAATAATAATTCATAGGCTCTTGTTGAGCATAGATAATGTATCCCTGATCGTCATAATAGTGCGTAGATTTCCCGTACATTCCGAAAGGTTCGAGCCAAAGTTTTTGCCCTATCTTTATGCCGGCTTTTTGTTTTATCAACCAGGTATCGTTATCGACCGTGGCGGGGGACTGATAACTCAGGTGAGTATATGTGAAAAAGCGGTCGTTTCCCCAAGGATACCATGTGAAACCCACTGCCGGAATGATAGTATTCAAACTGTCTTGAGGAGCATATTGGGCGCCGGCGAGAACGTCAAAATTCCGGAAACTCTGTTGATAAAAGAGTCCTGCAACATGCTTTTCGTCCGTCTCATAGGTGTAATAGCTATGAATGGAATCATTGGGGCGAGCTTCTGTGTGTGTCAACACATAATGGTCATTGACCCAAATCCTTTTACCGTAACCAATTGCATATTTGGCACTCATATAAAGGTGGTTTTGCAACACCGTTTCCTTCCAATCCGGCACTTCCCAAGATGTGTTGCGATAATCGTTTTGCTCGTACAACCACATCGGAGCGAGTGTAAATTGCCAATTTTTGAGACTTGACAGTTGCAGATAAAAGGCGTAATATTCCCTGCGTTTTAAGGCTTTCTGCGTAGCAGTGATACCTTCATCCTCCTTAAAATTCTGATGCATCAGATATATTTTACTTTCCACGCCCAGGCTGCCCACCGTTTTGTCGCGACAGAAATCCGTTTCTCCTCCCAGTCGGTCAAATTCCAAACAGAGTTTCTGCGCATCCTCATATCTCCCGCTTTGCAGGTAAGCGTAATACCGGTATTCCAGCAACAGCAGGTCCCGGCTTTGTTTCAAATCCGCGTTTTCGAAGAAGCGGAGGGCTTTGCGGTAGTTTTTACGATGAAAATACGCCGCTCCGTAGCGAAAATCCAAGGCATACGAATGAATGTTCAGCGAACGGTATTTCCGTTGCATCCCAATCAGGCTGTCCCATTCTTGATGTACATAAAAATCGTAGGACATTCGCTCCAAGCGGTAGTACGGCATAGCGGACTGCGCAGCGAGTTGCGACGGGCTCGCAAAGACCACTGCCGCATATATCAAAAAGAAAGTATATCTTCGCATTACCGTCATCGTTGTTCCCGTTTTAGTGTAATTCTTTCTCCGTTTACCGGAAATGAAAAGGATTTGAGTCCGCGTTCGTCCGCTTCAAAGACATATTTTGTCCGGTCGAGGACTTTTTTTCCGCTATAGCGGACCACTTCCGAATGAAAGGTAATTTCCGTTGGAAAAAGTTCATCGTCACTTTCGTCATAAGTAACGTAATATTTGGCTTTCAGAAAGCGATAGAAAGGCGCTATCCAATCTTGCAAAAATTTTCGCCAAGAGGCGAATGCATGATGTATGGGCAATTCATCTTCCAAGCTCATTCCGCGATAGTAGCCCGCCTGAATACGGTAAAATCCTTTGTAAAAATGATATAGAAGGGAGGTTTTGTCTCCGGCAAAATTTTTGAAATAGTGTATCAATCCGTCATTGTAAAAATAGGCAAAAGAATGGCTGTCCGCATCGTAAAAATAGGTTTGATTGAAAGCATCTACGCCGATTTCCCACGAGATTTTTTGTTCTATTCCGTCCTTTTTATACACAAAACGGAGTTTTTCCCCGGGGACATATTTCAATAGCCGTTCCAAAATGGGATGAGTCTTGATATTGGAGACGATTTCTCCTTTTTGCGGTTTCTCAAAAGTACAAAAGCGGTATTGTTTGCCTTCTCTTGCGATATAATAAGAGAGCGGATAATCCAGCGTAGGCGAGCCGATGTAGGGGGAGGTTTGCAATTGGAAATGCACGTGAGGCACCGGCGAACGTCCCGAATTACCGGCTAATCCCAAGATGTCTCCTTGCCGGACAAAATCCCCTTTTCTCACTTTGAGCGTATGCGCTTTGAGGTGGCTGAGTTGGGAATATACGTATTCCGTATGCTTGATGACGATACTGTTTCCCCAATTTTGCAAAGTATTCACCTCGCCCACCGCATTGTCCGGAATACCGTCGGCAACATTGACCACGATGCCATCGGCAGGAGCTATGACATTTTTCTCGTAAGTATAGTAGTCGGAGAGATTTTTTCCGAAATTTCTAAATTCCTGTCCGTTTTCATCTTCGATGACAAAATCCCAAGCGTGTTTCCAATTTTCGCGATGCGTATATTCGCCGTTATGTCCTTGGGAAACAGTCCATTCACCCCAAAAAGGTAAGCGCACAGGGAAAAATTGCAAGTCTTTGAAGCGTAGCTTGGCATTGTTGAAAAAATAAAGGTTGTTTTCCGGGGAATAGAGCTGCAAGACCGGCTCTACCAACTCTCCACCCGCCCGCGTACGAAGTTTGAGCGCATAGAGAAACAATATGACGACCAGATTGAACGGTAAAGAATAAACAGAGAGGGAAAAGTGTTTCAATATCTCCATTGAACTGATCGTTACCAGCACTACGACGGGGAGCAAAACAATACTCCACAGATAGCTCATCCGTGACGGTATCAGGAAAAATCCACCGATCGCAACAGCGGTCAAAATAAAATTGAAACCGATATAGGAATACTGCAAGCTGTTAATGTCCGCACCGATGATAAAATAAAACCAATAGGCTGTATAGAAGCCTAATAAGGAAAGGGTAAAACTAATGCGTGAAGTGATGAGCAGCCCTAAGGCAATGAGCCAGCCGGCTAAAATATTATACTGAAAAAATATCGCTCCCAACGAAAGCAGATAGATACGGAAAGAATGAGGAATGGGCAAATTACCGGCAAAAGTGTAGAGGTCGAGTATCGTCTTCCCGCCCAGCGCATAAATCTCATTGGCAACAAAAATACCCCGTTGGCTAATACCGATTTCGTGAAATTGTCCGGCAGCCAACAGAACAATCCAAATACCGAAAAGAAAAGGCACACTCAGGAAGGGGAGTCCGTATTTCCCAAACCAAGCTTGCAGCGTTATGCTCAGAAAAAATGTCAATACGGCAAGCATGATGATGACGAAATACAGTTGCCAAGAGGGCTGAAAAAAAAGTCCTGTTCCCAAGCCTACCAACAAACTGTTGAAAGCAAAAAGCCCCGTTTTCAATTGGACTTTGCCGTACCCCATGACCGAGGCAAGGATATTGCTCACCAGCACGGCAAGAAAACCGGCAATGCCCGCATACAAATCCATAAAACTGACCCCCAGCAACAGCCACGCCAACAGCTTGCTGCGCGAAAAGAATATTTGCGCATAAGCCGCCAACTGTGCTTCATAGAGGTCTGTAATATGTTGTTTTGTCCGTTGCATCTATTTTTTTAATACGGTAGACTGTTTCCTTCCTCCCGGGTAAAAATCAGTCTGTCAATTCTTTTTTTCTTCTTTGAATGTCCGCAGGTAATTTACCAGATACCACAACTTTTTTTCCGCAAAGTCATCACCGTAAGACTTCATCGCCGTTCCCGCTCTCCCTTCGCTGATTTTGTAAAAAAGGGTTCCGTCGGTTTGGGATTGGAAGGCTTCCGAAGTGAAATCCACCGGCGTGATGTCCTTGTTTCCTTTGCCATTCGTAAGATGACAAGCAGCGCAAGTCCTTTTGTATATTTTTGCTCCGGTTTTCAAACCTTCTCCCGGATAGGGGTTAGGCACCTTTTGATATTTCTCCGGTATATCCCATCCCGGGATAATAAAGGCATAGAATAGTACAATACTCAAAACGGCAATTCCTAATTTCACAACTTGTATTTTCATCTTATTTTGTTTTTATCAATAATGCTTTCTTCTAAAATATAAAAAAATGGACATTCGCAATACAAAACCTTAACGGGAGAAATCCCAGGTTCTCACCAGATTAAATCCGATGACAAAATCCCCTTGTCCGATAGCATGCTCATTATACACCATATTCCGGGTGGGGTTGATACCGGTGTAGTTGGACAAGAAAAGCTGAAAACTATGTCCTGCCGTGGCAAATTCCACTCCCACACTCAGGTTGGGTTTCCCGTACCAGCTTTGTCCGCGCAGCGTCTCCGGGCGATTTCCCAATGCGGTGGCGTTGAGGTCGTACTCCATAAGCAAAAGCGTGCCGGGGGTGAGACGCCATTTTCCCAAGACCGAAAATCCCAGATTATCGTGCTTCAAATAGCTGTAATAGGCGGTATCAATAAGATTTAAGTGGGCGTAATTAGCGGAAATCTGTACCGTTATCAAGCGATTCATTTTGCGCGACAAACTCAATTGGCTGAAATAGGACATCCGGTGGACAAATTTTGTGTACAATCCGTCGTTGCCGTGAGCAATATTAATATTCCCGTTAAATGTCAAAGATACGGGCATATATTCCGAACGGGTTTGTTGCAAGATACGGTATTGAACCCCCATATCTCCTATCATAAAATTTTTGGTCAAGCCGGCTCTTAGCATAAGTTTATCCGTGAATCCATAAGCCAAGCCCAGCCGCATATTTGCCCCGGCGTAAATGCCAAAAACATCTTTTGCACCGTTGAGAATGGACCCAAAACGGTGTTCAAGGTCAAATTGCAAGCATTTTTTTCCCAAGGATTGGGTCGTAAACCCCTCGTTAAACACATTGCTGTTGAACGGCTTTCTTGCCGGGCGTTTGTCCGGCTCTTCCGCTTGTCCCCAAAGCAAAATTCCTTGGCTCAAGATCATTAAAAACAGTATCATCTTTCTCATCTTCCCGTATTTTTATACCGGCTTTGCCGGTATGCATAATAACCCTTTTGTCAATTGTTTTTGGCTCCATCTTTAATCCATTCCAGCAACATCCGTATCGTATCCGCAGGTAAATTGCCATCGGGCGGCATAGGAGAAGTCTGGCTTGTCAAGCGAATGTACAGATTTGAATTTTCCGGTTGGAGCGTGTCAATCTCGTGTTTTGACCACAATTGTTCATACGCATTTTCTTCCGTCAAATCCAACACAAATCCCGGAACATGACAGGAGACACAATGGTGTTGAAAGACCGGAATAATATCTTCTTTGAAATGAGGTGCGGCAACACTGTCTTGCGGAGGCAAAGGTTCATGATACACATAGTCTTTGGTGCACGCACTCCACATCATACCAATCCATATTCCTATCCCTATTACTACCGGCAATCGTTTTCTCATAAGCCTTAATTTTTCAAGCAAACAAAAGTACTCAATTTTCCATTTCCCACAAGCAAATAAGTGCGGCAAAAAAACGGATTTTCGGACAGTTCTCCCTATCGCAAATATTCCGGAACCCTTTCGATGCTTTGGAAGGTAGCATTAGTCTCATTTTCCCTGATGATATGTACCTTCTTTTCCGTATCTATCATGATTACCTTGGGACGCAAATCAATAAACTGCAACCACTGCGTCATATTGTATGCGCCGATGCGTTTGATGACAACCGGATCGCCGGGGTTCATCAATGGAAATTCAATGCTTTCGCGAATGATGTCAATATTCATACACAAAGGACCGTAAAGCACGGTGTTTTCCGTGTGAAAGCTGGTTTCCTTGCCCGGATAAATATCGTGTTGATACCATAAAGAAGTAAATAATAAATTCAATCCGATATTGAGAATGGTAGAACGTCTGCCGTCGGCAAGCCGTTTGTTGGCAAGGACTTTGCCCAAGAGATAGCCGGCATCGTCTATCAAAGCCCTTCCGGTCTCGAGAAAGAGAACCGGCAGATTAGCGGGTTTGATATCCGAGTTGATAATGGCGTTGCTGATAGCTTCCGCAAACTCATCAAAACTTGGCGTCGTATCCCTGCCGGGGAGATAAGCTCCTTTGAGCGTATTTTGCGAAGCAAAGCCACCGCCCATATCAATATATTTGATGACATGATTGAATTTTTTTTCTATCCGTACGGCTAAATTTGCCAATTTTGAGGCGGCGACACCATAGGCATTGGCAGTCATAATATAGGTTCCGATATGGGTATGCAATCCGGCTAATTCCAATTTATCCGACAACAAAATACGGTTGATGGCGTTCCAAGCTTCCCCGTTTTCATAATTGAAGCCGAAACGGTCCCAACGCGGATAGATGCCCGTATCCATATTGATACGGATAGCGAGGCGGGGTTTGACATCGCTCTGTGCCGCAATTTTCATAATCAGATAGAGTTCGTCAAAATGATCTACGTGTATCAGCGCCTTGTGCCGGATAGCTTTTTTGAGGTCTTCCTCCGATTTTCCGGGTCCGTTAAAGATAATATGACTGCCCGGAACGCCGTTGTTCAGGGCTTTATCAAATTCAAATCCGGAAACGACCTCCGCCCACGAGCCTTCGCGGTGATAGACTTTGCAGACCGCATCCAAATAATTGGTTTTGTACGACCAGGCAAATTGCACCTTGGGATAGCGCGTAGCGAATGCCTGATGGGCTTTCCGGTAGGTTTCAACGATCGTCTTTTCGGAAACCACATACACGGGGGAGCCGTATTCATCCATAAGTTCTTGCACGGAATGCCCGTCAATCTCATCGATATAATTTCTTTTTGGGATATTGAATTTACCGGGTACGCCTCCGGAAATTTTCTTTATTACCGGTCTTTCATATATTTTTTTTGCCATAATAATATTACTTTTTTAATGTTTCGTAAATTTATATTTCCCCTTGAATGGAGAATTGTTCAAATTGGGATATATCCCCGATCATATCAAAGGAATAGCGAATAAACATTTTCCCTACTTGATAGGTGTTAAAAGGTGTAACGTTCTCTCTGAGCGCCAGTTTGACCAGGGCGGCAGGGAGGTTTTGTCCGGCACCGACGGCGAGATACACCCAAGCCGGAATACGGGGATTGATTTCGATGATGTAGTAGCGGCTGTCCGCCGTCTTGATCATCTCCAATTCCATTCCTCCGCGCCATTGCGTCTTCCGGATGAGTTCTCTTGTGAGTTCCAACATTTGTTCATCTGCCAAGGTGATACCACCCCAAGCTTTCCCTTTGTCGGTAATATATTGCTTGCGCATCGGTACCGCTCCGATAGTATTTCCTTGCCCGTTACCGAGAGCTACCACATTGACCTCCGTGCCCTTGACGTACTCCTGAATGATAATAGGCAAACCCCATTTGACATTGATTTTGTTGAAATAAGAGACCACCTGTTCCTCGTTGTATGCGATATAGGCTTCATAGTATTTTCCTTTGACCAAAAGGGGATAGGAAAATTCTTGGCGGAGCGCATAAATGTCTGCAGTACTTGTGAGGGTTTTACTGCGAGGCACCAAAAGATCGTATTTTTCCCCAAATTGGGGCAAATAAGCCTTATGTCTTTCCTCAAATTGGGTGATGGTAGGGAGAAAGGTATGTATCCCCATCGAAAGCAGTTCCTTTTCAGCTTTCATAAAAGTGTATAACTCCGCATCAAAATTGGGGATCAATACGTCTATCTTTTCCACGGAATGAATATAACGGATACGTTCCAAAAGGGCATCGCTTCCTGCCGAAGGAAAAGGAATTTGATAAGCTTTGTCCACGAGTTCCCGCATATAGATGCCCGGTTCCAGATTGTCATACGCCAATCCGATAATCCGCACGTCAAAATCCTCGCAATCCCGGATGCCCCGTATCACGGGAATGCCCGGACCCGGATTGTCCGTATTGTTGAGACCGGTAACAGCGATGTTTAGTTTGCGCCTATTCATGATGTCTCTTTTCTAATAAATTAAACTGTTCCAACATCTTGAAGAAATCGTACAAATGGGTCTCCAAGGTTTCTTTGTTGACTTCGTACTCTTCCATTATCTGATCCATAATCTCCTCCTTGTCCATATTGTTTTTAATGGCATTCAACAGTTCTTGTCCGATAGGATTAGTGGAGTAAGATTCTCCCGACTCGGCATCAAAGATAAATCCGGTCTCGCTGATAGCTACATTTTTCTTGAGTTGCATACTATATCATTTTAATTATTTCTTCTGGCAAAAGTACAAGCTTCCAATTTCACGGGCTTTACCATTTTTTGAAATTAATGTATAATTTTTTACTTGCTTTCGTGCGATATAGTGTCTGTCCATAAAGTCAAGAGCTTGAGCCGGAATGTTCGTGTCCAAGGCTTGTGAAGTGCTGAGAGCAAAGGAGTTGACTTACGTC
>WFZU01000196.1 GCA_015489405.1 Bacteroidales bacterium | reverse complement strand
ACCCACAAATTTCAATCTAACTATCACTCGCCCAATGATTTATATACATTTTTGAACTAAACCCCTCCTAAACGTCGGGAGAGCGTGCAAGCTTTTTGCAGCAAAGATAACCAATTATATGATAGGGGAGCAAGGGCGTACCCTGTTTTTTTTATTTTTTCAATTAAAATTTTTTATTATGAGACAAAAAAGAGCTAAAATCGTTAATCAATCCATTCACGGGATTGAGGGCTTTGCAAAGCTTTAACATAAATTACCACTCCGGTGTGCAAAAAAGACTTACATTTGCGGGCTTAAAGATGAAAGTATAATGATAACATTGTTTAAGAAAGAAGTGAAGAGTTTTCTGTACTCGTTCACGGGTTATGTGGTGATAGCTATATTTCTGATTATCAATGGTTTATTCCTGTGGATTTTCCCACTTCCGGCGACAAATATTCTGGATTACGGCTTTGCTTCCCTGGAAAGTTTTTTCATCAATGCGCCTTTGATATTTTTATTCTTGATACCGGCTATCAGTATGCGTATGTTTGCGGACGAAAATAAATCGGGGACGATAGAGTTTTTGATGACGAAACCATTGAGCGAATGGCAAATCGTTACCGGCAAATATTTGGCGGGTGTCTTTCTGATTTTGGTGGCTTTGTTGCCGACCTTGATTTATTATTTTTCGGTCTATCATTTGGGTTTACCCGAAGGGAATATTGACACCGGAGAGATGTGGGGTTCCTATACCGGATTGTTTTTTCTCGGAGCCGCTTTTATGTCTATCGGTATCTTTACTTCCTCTTTGACGGACAATCAGATTATTTCGTTTCTGTTGGCAGTGCTCGGCATAGGATTTTTCTATTTCGGATTTGAATTTATCTATACGTTCTCGCTGTTTGGTCCGGTAGATTTGTTTATTCGTTCGTTGGGGATGAATGTACACTATATTTCGATGAGCAGAGGCGTGATTGATACGCGTGATGTCCTCTATTTTTTGAGTATTACCGGTTTCTTTTTATTTCTTACTAAAATCTCAATACAAAGCAGAAAATGGTAACGAAAAAACAAAATATGAAGATAAAAGCCCTCTATCAATTGGGCATCCTACTGCTTCTGATAGTAGTCGTCAATATGCTTTCATCAAAAGTTTTTACCCGTTTTGATTTGACTTCCGAGAAGCGATACACCCTTTCGGAAGCGAGCAAAAAACTGCTTCGCAATCTGGATGATGTCGTATTTTTTAAAATATACTTGGACGGCGACCTCCGCAAAGGTTTCAAGAGACTGCGCAGGGAGACCAAAGAGATGCTGGAACAATTCAGAGCCTATTCGGACAATGTCCAATACGAATTTACGGACCCTATGGAGAGCAACGATCCCAAGCAACGCAAAGAGGTCTATGACCACTTGGTAGAAATGGGATTGCAACCTACGGATGTGCAGATGAAGAGCAAAAACGGCACCGAAAGGAAAGTCATTTTCCCCGGTGCTATCGTATCCTACAAAGGACAAGAACTGCCCATGGACCTATTGGTAACGCAAATGGGAAGCACCCCCGAAGAGATTATCAACAGCTCGATTGAAAATCTGGAATTTAATTTCTCCAATACCATTCGCAAACTCAGCGTCCACGATAAACCCAAAATCGCTTTCATTCACGGACAGCGTGAATTGAGCCCTCTCAAGACCGGTGATATTTTTCGTGCCTTGCAAGAATATTACAGCGTGTTCAGAATCAAAATCGACGGGAATATCAACAGTCTGGTAGAACGCAAAAAATACGACAGCCTCGCTCCTACCGCCATTCACAAAAAATACGAAGCAATCATCATCGCCAAACCCGATTCGCTCTTTGACGAAAAAGACAAATTTATCATCGATCAATACATTATGTACGGTGGCAAAGTCCTTTGGTTGGTGGACGGTGTCAAAGCCGACATGGACAGTCTTCAGATGCACAATGTTACCTACGGAACGATAAATGATGTCAATCTGCAAGACATGCTCTTCAATTACGGCGTTCGTATCAACAACAACCTTTTGTTGGATTTGAGTGCCTTGCCTATTCCCATTCGTACGGGACAAGTAGGAAATGCTCCCAAGATCGAGTTTTTCCCCTGGTACTATTTCCCTATTCTCTATCCGGTCGTGGACCATCCGATAGTGAAAAATCTCAATGCTATCAAGACCGAATTTATCAGTACACTCGATGCCGTGAATGTGGACAATATCGAAAAAACCGTGTTATTGACTTCGTCCAAATATGCCCGGACACAAAACACGATTGCCTACATTTCCCTGGAAGACCTCGGCAAAGAGCCCGACCGGAGATTGTTCCGTAAACACGATCTGCCGGTCGCCTATCTTTTGGAAGGGAAATTCCCTTCGTTGTATCAAAACCGCGTGCCGAAAGCCATCCTGGAAGATGCGGACATCCGTTTCAGGGCGGAAAGTAAAGATACGAAAATGATTGTCGTCGGAGACGGGGATATCATCAAAAACCAAGTCTATCGCAACGCCGACAACACCTATTCGCCCTATCCCCTCGGATATGACCGGTTTACAAAGCAAAGCTTTGGAAATAAAGACTTTATACTCAATGCAATGAATTACCTCATCGATGAAAACGGACTTATCTCCATTCGTTCGCGGAATGTCAAATTGCGAATGCTCAATATCGAGAAAGTACAACACGAACGGACCTATTGGCAAATACTGAATGTCGTCCTTCCACTCCTTATCATCTTGGCTTTTGCCTTAATAATGGTCTTTCTGCGCAAACGCCGCTACGGACGAAAAAAGATAAGCCATCAATAAAACAACATTTTTTGTACCTTTGAAAATCAAAAAACAAACAAGGATGAAAAAAATAATATACACAGGCATAGGAATCCTCCTCTTGTTGTCGCTTTATTGGATATTCAAGGGGGACAAGGAGACTACAATTTCCAAAAAAGAAGCCAATTTTGCCGTCCGGGATACGGCAAATATCACAAAAATATTTTTGGCGGACAAAGCCGGACATTCGGTTTTGCTGACACGGAACGAAAACGGGAAAGGCTGGACGGTTGACCATAGCAAACCCGCCAATCAGGACGTGATGAATCTGTTTTTGGAAAATCTTACGCTCCTCAAAGTGAAAGCACCGGTAGCCAAATCACGCCGGAAGACCGTATTTAAATCTATGGCTGCCACTGCCGTGAAAGTAGAAATCTACGGCATCAAATACCATCTCAAGCTCTCCGGAAATTTAAAATTTTTCCCTTACGAAACAAAAACCAATGTCTATTACGTAGGCGGTCCGACGCCTAACAATCACGGCTCGTATATGCTCATGGAAGGTGCCGAAAGACCTTTTGTCGTGCACATTCTCGGAATGAACGGATATGTTTCTCCCCTCTTCACTCCCTTAGCCTACAAATGGCGTTCACATACGATCTTTCACACTAGGTTTCAAGACATTGCTTCGGTCAAAGTTGAATTTCCAAAACAAGAAGACGCATCTTTTGAAGTCCTCAACAAAGACGGCGAATTTGTGCTCAAATCCTTGAAAACGGGGAAAGTGTTGCCGGCTTACGATACGCTGAAAATGTATAATTTCGTTACCGCTTTTGCGGATGTGCGCTTCGAAGCCTTTCGCAATGACTTACCGGAAAAAGACTCTATATTGCAAACGACCCCCGAGCATATCATCACTTTAACCGACCGTAAGCATCAGAGCTATCAAGTCAAAACCTTTGCTTCCCCCGATCTCCGGAACCGCCCCGAAGACCCTTCCAATCCCATGACTTTTGATGTGGACCGGATGTATGCGGAGGTCAACCGCGGAGAAGATTTCGTGCTGATTCAATATTATGTTTTCGACAAGCTCATCCGCCCTTTATCCTACTATCAAATCAAGTAAAAAAATGCTGTTTTCACACGTCATCGGACAAGACGCCATCAAGCAACGCCTGCTGTCAACCATTCACCGTCAACGGGTTAGCCACGCACAGCTTTTTCTCGGAAACGAAGGTAGCGGTAAATTGGCATTGGCTTTAGCCTACGCACAATACCTCAATTGCAGCGACAAACAGGGTGATGAAGCTTGCGGAAAATGTGCCAGCTGTCATAAGTATCAAAATTTAGCCCATCCGGATTTACATTTCATCTTTCCGGTTGCCGCGACATCCAAACACAAAAATCCGCAAAGCGACAATTTTTTGCAAGAATGGAGGTCTTTTCTCATTGAAAACAATGCATACGTCAACTTGTCCGGCTGGTACCAAAAAATCGGTATCGAGAAAAAACAGGCTATCATCAACACACGCGACTGCAACGAAATCATCAAAAAATTGAGCTACGAGTCCTACGAATCCGAATACAAAGTGATGATTATCTGGATGGTCGAAAAATTGCATTATGCCGCCGCCCCCAAGATACTCAAAATCCTCGAAGAACCGCCACCTAAAACCGTTTTTCTTTTGATTTCCGAAAATCATCATTTGATTATCAATACCATATTGTCGAGGACACAGCTGGTCAAGATTCCGCCTTTGGCGAATGACGACTTACGCAATTATCTCCTCCAACGGAACTACAGCGCCCAACACATCCGCGATATTCTGCCCTTGGCAAACGGTAATCTTATTCTGGCGGAAAAACTCCTGAATGAAGACGATGAACTCAACTTTCGTTTTTCACACTTCGTGAAATGGATGCGTACCAACTACGCCTATAAGATGCAAGATATTTTGGAGTTCTCCAATGAAATGGCAAAATACAGCCGTGAAAAAAATATCGCTTTTTTGCAGTACGCCTTGCGAATGGTGCAACAAAGTTTGCTGGTCAACTATCAAGTGGAAGAACACATCCGGTTGACCAAGCGGGAAAAAGAATTTATGCAAAAATTTCACCGTTTTCTCCACCCCGGTAATATTCCGGTTATCACCCGGGAGATAAACGAAGCTATCCACCATATCCAACGCAACGCCCAACTGGCAATTCTCTATACAGACCTCTCCCTGATTACCGGTAAACATCTGCGAAAAAAATGAAACTTAAATATCTGATTTTTGCCCTGACAATAGTTTGGTCTGCCGCCTCCCGCACCCAAGACCGTTCCTACGCCTTGGCGATAGTGGATACATTGACTCAGGAATCCTACGGCGGAAGAGGCTACGACGAGGGCGATAAAAAAGCCGCCAACTTTATCCTTCGTCAAATGCAACAAATTGGTTTACAAAGCGTTAAAGGCTCTTATTTTCAATATTTTCCGCTCTCTATCAATACTATCACGGATAGCATCGGGCTTCGTTTGGACGACCGTCCGATGGTTCCGGGAGATGATTATCTGGTGCTGCTAAGTTCACCCTCTATCGAGGGAAAATTTGAACTCCTTTACCTTCCGGCGGATAGCTCCGGCAATCTGTCATTGATTATGAACCCCTCCGTTTACAAGGATAAGTTTGTCGTTACAGACCTCAACCCACAAGCTTTCAGAGCCCGGTTTCCCTTCCGTTCCAAGGGCGTTATTTACCTCAAAGACAAGAACTTTTTTTGGCATATCTCCGATGGACGGGAAGTTTCCGGCAGGGTCGAGATATATTTGCGTAAAGAGAAATATTCTACGGATTATCAATTTATTAACATTCATCTGAAAACCCGGTTTCAAGACCCTTATATAACACAAAACGTAATGGGGATGGTGCGAGGCAGCAAATATCCCGAGCGTTATATATTCTTGACTGCCCACTACGACCACTTGGGTAGAATGGGCAAAAGGACTTTTTTTCCGGGAGGACACGACAATGCCAGCGGAACGGCTACGGTGCTTGATTTGGCAAGGTATTACGTCAAACATCCACCTGAATATTCTATGGTTTTTCTGCTTTTCAGCGGCGAAGAAGCAGGCTTGCTGGGCTCCTTTTATTATGTCAATCATCCGCTCATTCCGCTTTCCCAAATCCGTTTTGTGTTGAATCTGGATTTGATGGGCGCCGGAAGCAAAGGGATTACGGTCGTCAACGGCTCGGTCTATTCCAAAGAGTTCAAAAAATTGAAACGCATCAACCGTTGCCGGCATCTCCTGTATCAAGTGAAAGCCCGCGGAAAAGCAGCCAATAGCGACCATTACCCGTTCTCGGAAAAGGGAGTGCCTTCGTTTTTCTTCTACACGATGGGCAGCGAATCAGCGGCTTACCACGCTCCCCGCGACGACGCCTCAAACGTTCATTTTACCGATTATGACGATATTTTCAAATTAATAACGACCTTTGTAAAAAAATTGTAAACAATATCCGGCTATGGCAAAATTATTTCTCGTCCCCACCCCTATTGGCAATATGGAAGACATAAGTCTGCGGGCTTTGCGTGTCTTGAAAGAGGTGGATTTGATCCTGGCGGAAGACACGCGGCATAGCGGTCGCCTGCTGAAACATTATGGGATAGAAACACCGATGCGGGCTTTTCACCAACACAATGAACATAAATCCATAGAACCGCTCATCCGTAAATTTTTGCACGGCGAGAATATGGCACTCATCACCGATGCCGGCACTCCGGGCATCTCCGACCCGGGATTTCTGTTGGTACGGGAAGTGCTGAAATTTCATATCGAAGTGGAGACCCTGCCCGGCGCTACGGCACTCATACCCGCTTTGGTCAATTCGGGCTTGCCCTGCGACCGTTTTGTCTTTGAAGGCTTCTTGCCTCCCAAAAAAGGCAGAAAAAAACGCCTGGAACTGCTCCGCAACGAGCTCCGTACAATGGTGTTTTACGAATCGCCCTACCGGCTGCATAAAACCTTGTCTCAATTCATCGAAATTTTCGGCGAAGAACGGAACGTGAGTATCGCAAGAGAACTCAGCAAACTGCACGAAGAAAATTTCAGAGGCACCCTCGCAGAAGCTGCCAAGCACTTCAAAGAAGGAAAAGTGAAGGGGGAAATCGTTATCGTCTTAGCCGGCAAGCCGGACAAATAGACCGCAATAGTATTCTTATTTTTTCACTATCTTTTTCGAGCCTATCCATTTTCCATTGTCATAAACAGATATGAAATATATGCCTTTCGAAAAACTGGAAAGATCCGGATTTATTTTTCCCGAAAAGTCATTCCGCAGATAAATTCTCCCTAAAACGTCTGTAAGCCGTAATTCCAAGTTTGCTTTTCCGGAAGTTTCAACGCTAAACGTTGCGGTTGCCGGATTGGGATAGATAGACATAAAATCATCGTTGTTATTCTGCGCAACTCCTGTCCAAACATATTCACAAGATTCGGCAATATCCGTGGAATACAAACCAATCACATCGTCCTCGTAGCAACGTAAACCATTGGAATAGTTAGTCTGTCTATAATGTACAATAAAGCCTTACGCTCAGACTCCGGACTTTATGAACAAACACTATTTAGTGTCTGTCTATAAAGTCAAGAGCTTGAGCTAGAATGTTCGAATTCAAGGCTTGTGAAGTTCTGAAAGCAAAGGAGTTGACTTATGTCAATGACTGGTTTCAGAACGAGCGTAACGCAGAAGTCGGACATTATAGACAAGCTCTATTTAATTATTTACAACGATTTGCAGCATGCACTATGAGCGATTGTTAATAGCCGTTTTCTTTCTTATTAATATGTCTATCAGTTTAATTGTCAGATTGTAGATTGTTTCCAACTGTTCTATATTATTTATATT
>WFZU01000195.1 GCA_015489405.1 Bacteroidales bacterium | reverse complement strand
GTGCAAGCACAAATTAATTACGGGACTAATACAATAACCGCAACCTATGCCAGTGCTATTGGAAATAATAATACTGCCTCGGGCACCGCTTCTTTGGTTGGAGGCATCAATTCGGAAGCTGTCGGACTGTATTCGATAGCTTTTGGAAATGAAGCCAAAGCAGAACAAAGAAATGGAATTTCTTTAGGTTACCGCTCCTTTGTGTACGGACCTTATGCGGTAGGTATTGGAGAAAATATTATGACGTCAGCCACTTCAGCTATGGTAATTGGTTCGGGTGTAGATGATGACAACCCGCTGGTCAATGAAGAAAGCCGTTCGCTAATGATCGGCTTCAATAGTGATATTCCAACCTTATTTGTCGGATCCGGTCTGGGGGTAGGTACAGTGGGTAAAATAGGCATCGGAACTACCACGCCCACCTCATTGTTAGATGTCAATGGCACCTTGAATGTAGCAGATGCTGCTACCTTTGCCGGTAATATGAACGTAGCCGGTAAAATCACCAGCCTCCAACTCCAAATTACAGACGGTGCAGGTGAAGGGAAAGTACTCACCTCGGATGCCGACGGGAATGCATCTTGGGAAGAATTGGAGATACCGGAAAATATTTGGACGAAAGAAGACGGAAAGGTATATGTAGCCGACGCAAATGTCGGAATAGGAACCGCTAATCCTCAGGCAAAATTGCAAATTTCGGGCGGAGACCTGCTGATTGACGACCCCGAAGGAGGCATCATTATGAAATCGCCTGACGGACAATGTTGGAAAGCCGGCGTTGATAATGAAGGAAATTGGATACTCAATCCGAGTGATTGCGCTACTAAAGTACAGGAACAAGAAGCCGGGGGACTGCAAGCCGTAGTATTCTTCCCAAATCCTGTTACCAACGAATTAAAGCTCAGGAAAGCCGGCACGGAAAAATACTTTGCCGGAATTGTTAACCCAAAAGGAATTCTCCTGAAAACCGTAGAACTAACGGAAAAAGAAACCGGCATTTCCTTAGCAAGATACCCCAAAGGCGTTTACGTGATACGTATCACCGACAGCCACAACAAAATCATTCAAACAGAGAAAATAATTAAAGAATAAGTATAATTCGTGTCTATCCATAAAGTCCGGAGTCTGAGCTATAATGTTCAAGAACGAGCGTAACGCAGAAGTCGGACATTATAGACAAGCTCTAATTCATCGTATTGTAGTAAATGACAACTGGCCTGTTTCGCTAGAAAAACAATATTGCGTGCCACTGCAATAAGCGTTTTATCAATCGAACTCGTTCATTATTACAGTTTTAAGAATAGCAAAATATTATTTTCCACTAAATACAAAAAAGTTTTGTTTTTTATTGTTGGTTAAAAAAAATAATATACTTTTGCACTCACAATTTGTTCGGGGTGTAGCGCAGCCCGGTTAGCGCACTTGACTGGGGGTCAAGGGGTCGCGAGTTCAAATCTCGCCACTCCGACGAGCAATAAGAGACCTGCTTTATTCGGCAGGTCTTTTTTTTGACACTGCCGGAACGATACTGCTTAGAGGAAATATCTGAAAACAGAAATTTATTACATCATCCTGCAACATACTATCCCAAATAAATCAAAACTTCATAAGCCTATTTTACCTACTTTTGCAAAACAAAAAAAGCATTCATGACGAAGCAAAAAGGAAATTTATATCTCATTCCCACGTTTCTTTCCGATACGGAAAGCCACCGGGTGTTTCCGGCTTATAATGCTGAAATTATAGCCAATCTGGACATATTCATTGTTGAAAACATCAGAACAGCAAGAAGATTTCTGCGCAAAGCAGGATATACTAAGGACTTTGATACGGAAGTTAGCTTTTACGTTCTAAACAAACATACAAGTGACCGGGAATTAGAACATTTCTTGGAAATGTCCGGGAAGGGCAAAGATACCGGACTGCTCTCCGAAGCCGGCACTCCTTGTATCGCCGACCCGGGTGCAAAAATTGTGGCATTAGCACACCGGAAAGGTATCAGAAGTATTCCGCTAACCGGTCCCAACTCCATCATCCTGGCATTGATGGCTTCCGGATTCAACGGTCAGAATTTCAGTTTTCACGGCTATCTTCCTATTGAGAGACAACAGCGAAAACGAAAACTGCAACAACTGCAACAATTGGTATTCAGAGAAAACCAGACTCAAATATTCATCGAAACACCTTTTCGCAATCAGGCTCTATTTGACAGCATTTTACAGACTTGCAGTGAAGACCTCCTCCTGTGCGTTGCCTCTGACTTGACCGGAACACGGGAAAACATCCGGACACAGAGCATCGCCCGGTGGAAAAAACAAAAGCCTGATTTTCACAAAATCCCTACGGTCTTTCTTCTTTACCGGTAGAAATTTCTTCTTGCCGGCGGATAGAGATATGCCGGCCGGGAAGTCAAGGGATGAAGCCTATCGTTCCCGTTCCCAATATTGAGGTTTGAAATCCGTATTTTTTTGCAACCAATAATCTTCATTGACAATATGGCCGTCAGCCGTCCGGAGACGGCGGTCATAAACCCAGATGACCGGATTGAAAAGCGGATCGTCCACCGCTACGGTATATTTCTTTTCCGTCTCATCCTCTCCCCGGGGTTCTTCTTGGGTAAGCACGGTAAATCCATTTGTTTCCAACAAATCTTTTAGAAAATTCATTCGTTCCTCACTCACCCCTTTTTCGACAAAACTAACAAAAGTGTCTCCAAGGTATCCGAACTCGTGTTTGATGGGCATGCTCATATTTCAACAATTCTAAAATTTAACAAAACAAAACCGGATTATATCCCGACAATTTTACTCACTTCTTGGATGTAATCGTAAAACGGACTATACAATCCCAAGAAAAATAAACCAATCATCACAATGATGATACCTATACGCGTTAGCAAATCACTACGAAAATAAGGAATCGGAGTTTCGCTATTGCGCAAAAATGCAGCTCTAACCACCAACAAATAGTAATAGAGAGAAATCGTAACATTCACTACGGCAATGAATACCAAAGCATAATAACCTTGACTTGCTGCCGATGTATATAAGAAAAATTTACCGAAGAAACCGGCAATAGGAGGCACACCTGCCAAGGAGAAGAGGGCAATCATAATCGCTAAACTCATCATCGGGTTGGTACGGTAAAGACCGTTGTAATCATCAATGTTCTCTTTTCCGCTGGCAATGGAAACCGCTTGTACCACTCCGAAAGCTCCAATATTGGAGAATATGTAGATAGCCAGAAAATACACTACGGTAGAGACCGCCAAATCATTGGCAGCCAACATCCCCATCATAATAAATCCTGCTTGTGCCACAGAGGAGAAAGCCAAGAAACGTTTCAAATTTTGTTGTCTGAGAGCAAAGAAGTTTCCAATAAACATCGTAAGAACAGATACAATGTACAACATCGGAGTCCAAATATCTTTCAACTCACGAAGTGTGATAAAGAGGACAAACATCAAGATGAAAACCGCAGAGGCTTTGGAAATAACCGAAAGGTAATTGGAGACCGGAGTAGGAGCTCCCTCATAAACATCCGCCGTCCAAAAGTGGAAAGGCACCAAAGAAATCTTAAATGCCAAGCCGGAGAAAAACATTACCAAACCCATAATAGTCAAATACGAATGTCCTAAATTATCATGAATATTGGCAAAATACATACTTCCGTTGGCAGCATACAAAATGGATACTCCGAACAATAAAACGCCGGAAGAGAGAGCTGCCGAAAGAATCAACTTAATGCCTGCTTCGGAAGATTTTCGACTGTGAATATCATAAGCTGCCAGAGCCGCCACCGGCAAAGTAGAAAGCTCCAATCCCAGGTACAACATCAGAAAGTTACCGGCTGAGATCATAAAATACATACCCAGGAGGGAAGAGAATATCAAGGCATAAAATTCCCCGATCTTTTGATATTGTAACATCTTGCTATTGAGCCAGGAGGCAGATTGCATAATGATAAGCAGAACCCCGACATTCAACACATTCTTAAAACCAAATATCAACGGGCTTGTCCGGAAACTGTCGCCGAACAAACTTCCCGCATCAAGGGGAAGAAAACCAATCAACGTATGTATGGCAAACAAACCAATCGCAATATAATTGACGGTCTTTTTATCTTTGGTAACAAAAACATCTGCCAGCAACAAAACCAGTATGACTATCGTCAATACTATTTCCTGTCTCATGAGTAACATTGTATTCCAATTCATTTTTGTATAAATTTATTATAACAGGTTTTTGATAAAGGGTCCTATACTTTCGGTGATGATACCTCCCCACCAGAATGGGAAAATACCGATGAGCGTAATGAATAGCACTAATATATAAGTCCCTGTCCGCTCATACCAGGTAATTTTAGGTAGATTTTTAAACTCCGGCGTAGTGGGTCCCATAAGCATCATACCTACCACACGAAGGATATAGACCGCCGTTACTACAATAGAAGAAACTGCTATAATGGTAATAACGCGGTGGAAAGTATCCGTGTGTTGAAAAGCTCCGACAAAAATATTCATTTCGGCTACAAAGCCGGAAAAACCCGGGAGTCCCAGATTTGCCATACCGGCAATCACGTATAGTGCTCCCAAAATAGGGATAACATTGAGGAGCCCCCCCATTTTGGTTACAATACGGGTATGTGTTCGTCCGTAAATCATACCGATCAGAGCAAAGAACAGAGCCGTAATAAATCCGTGAGAGAGCGACTGCAGCATTGCCCCTTTCCAAGCAACCTCATTCATCATCAACAATGCCAACAATACCAAACCCAAGTGACTTACGGATGAATACGCATTGATATATTTCAAATCCTTTTGTTTGATAGCAGCCAATGCGCCGTAGAAAACGCCTATCACAGCAAAAACCATAAAGAAATTTGCCCAATAGTGTGCGCCGTCAGGCATCACAAACATAGCTACCCGGAAAATACCATAGCCTCCCAGTTTCATCAATACTCCGGCATGAAGCATAGAGACCGCGGTCGGTGCGGAAGCATGACCGTCAGGGGACCATGTATGAAACGGGAAGAACGCTCCAATGACCGCAAAACCGATAAACAAGAAGGGGAAAAACAGTTTTTGAGCTGCCAGCGGAATATGCACTTTTGAAATCTCAAAAATATTAAAAGTCAAAGCGCCACCATCGGCATTTGAATTAAAGTAAACTCCCAAAAGACCTACCAACAATAAGGCGGAAGCACCCATCAGCATCAACGTCAATTTCATCGCGGCATATTCCCGCGGACCGGTTCCCCAGATACCGATTAACAAAAACATCGGAATCACGGCAATTTCGTAGAATACGAACATCGTAAACAAATCAACGGAAATGAAAAATCCGAAAACGCCGGATGCCAAAACAATCAATGAGATAAAAAACTCTTTGGGTAAATCATTTACTTTCCAAGAAACGAAAGTACCGGTCAGCACAATGATAGAAGTAAGCAATATCATCAACACGGAGATGCCGTCAACACCGATAGCATAGTGAATATTCATCGGCGCAAACCACAACACGTCCTTCGTGAAAAGCATCACGTCCGTATTGCCGGCTTCCCGCAATTGCAAAAATTGGTACAACAAATTGAAAGACATCAGCGTCTGAATGCCCATACCTATGGCGGCAACAAGCCGGTATGCCTTTATTCCTTTGGAAAAGACCAAAGCTACTACGGTAAGTACCGGAACGACTACAAATAAAGTTAAAATATCCATCGTACTTCTATCTTTTTAATTAAGTAATAACCAAAATACCATTATCAAAAACAATGCACCGGAGATGAAAAACATCGCATAATCCTGAATTTTACCCGATTGCAAGCCTTTAATTTTCTCTCCTATCCACACCGTCTTGTTCCCGATGAGATTCATCGTTCCATCCACTACGTGACGGTCAAACCATGCAAAAGGTCCGGAAATATTTTGGAAGATAATTTTCTTCGTAACGAAGAAATAAAGCTCATCAATATAAAATTTGTGGAATGTCCATTTATAGAATTTGCCGAAGGCATAAGCAAAACGGGTGGACAAATCATTCTCTCTTTTATAAAAGACATAAGCGAGCAAAATGCCGATAAGTCCGATGACAACCGATGCTCCCGCCATGACCCAATCGATGTGGGAGTGGAAACCTTTCCCATCGGCAGATACCAACTCAGAGAATGGAATAAAGCCGGAAAATACTGCCATAAAAGCCAACACCAACAAAGGAATCGTCATCGTCTTGGGAGCTTCGTGCGGGGCATGGTGATAATCGGGATCCCTCCACCAAAAAATACGAAAATACAAGCGGAACATATAGAAAGCTGTCATTCCGGCAACCACAAATCCGATAATATACACCGGCATATTATGCTCAAAGGCAGCCGCTAAGATTTCATCTTTACTCCAAAAACCGGCAAAAGGCGGAACTCCTGATATCGTCAATGCGGCAATAAGGAAAGTAATATGCGTAACCGGCATATATTTGCGCAAGCCTCCCATATCGTTCATATCATTACTATGCACTGCGTGAATAATGGCACCGGCACCCAAGAAGAGCAAAGCTTTAAACATTGCGTGCGTAAACAGGTGAAAGAAAGAAGCCATAAAGCCCAATCCTTCATGCCCTTCATAGCCCGAGACACCGAGAGCCAACATCATATAACCTATTTGCGACATCGTCGAAAAGGCTAATACACGTTTGATGTCATATTGTGTGAAAGCAATCGTAGCTGCAAAAAGAGCCGAGAAAGCACCTACCCAGGCAACTATTTGCAAAGCAAAGCCATCATCAAAGAAAAAGAACATCGGAAAAAGCCTTCCTACCAAGAACACACCGGCAACTACCATAGTAGCGGCGTGAATCAAAGCAGAGACCGGCGTAGGTCCTTCCATCGCATCAGGCAACCAAATATGCAAAGGGAACATTGCCGATTTTCCGGCACCTCCCACAAAAATAAAAATCAATGCCCAGGTAATAATGGAAAAGCCCATAAACATACCTACTTGAGAAGATAATTGATGGATGAAATCAAGGCT
Organism: Bacteroidales bacterium; assembly: GCA_015489405.1. Taxonomy (GTDB): domain Bacteria; phylum Bacteroidota; class Bacteroidia; order Bacteroidales; family S143-32; genus S143-32. Next base: position 15,353 of record WFZU01000195.1, on the reverse strand, counting down.
TGTCAGCGTAGCAAAATCCCAGGTTTTGGCATAATAGGAAATCATCAATATCCCCACCAAGAAGCCGAAGTCCGCAAAACGCGTAACAATAAATGCTTTCTTAGCTGCCAAGACCGCAGAGGGTTTCTCAAAATAATATCCTATCAGCAGATAAGAAGAAACCCCTACCAATTCCCAAAAGATGTATATTTGGAATAGATTTGTCGCCAATACCAAACCCAGCATGGAAAAAGTAAAGAGGGAGAGGAAAGCAAAAAATTTGGTAAATCCGGGTTCCTGATGCATATATCCGATACTGTACAAATGTACCATCAAGGATATCAGCGGAACGACTATCAACATCACGGCAGAAATCGGATCCAACAAAACCCCCATGTCTATATGCAGGGTATCGGAAAAATGTATCCACTCCGTATTGAATGCGTAAATCTTTTGATATACCCCATCGACTTTCCCGTAATTGAAAAAGTATTGAAAAGCGGTATAGAAAGAAATCAATGCCGTAATGAGCATCCCTATTGTGCCTATCCATCCCGAATAGGGTTCTTTAAACCTTTTGAAGCCGAATCCCAAAAAGAGAAACATAAACAAAGGCAACAAAGGTATTAGTACGGTATAACTTAAATTCATATTCCTTAATATTTCATCGTTTCTAACTCATCCGTATTCAGACTCATCACTCTCCGGTAGAGATTAATAATAATCGCCAATGCCAAAGCAGTCTCGGCAGCAGCAACGGCAATGATAAAAATGGAAAAAATTGCACCTTCCAAATTGCCGGGGAATAAATACTTATTGATAACTACAAAATTCAGCGCCGCCGAGTTTAGTATCAACTCTACCGACATCAACATCGCAATAAGATTTTTGCGAGTAACAAAACCGTAAACCCCGATAAAAAATACCAAGGTACTTACAGTCAAAATTTCATATATGCTAACTCCTAATATCATAAGCTGTTAATTTGCGTTTCTTTTTTTTGTTTTTGCTATCACGATAGCTCCTACCATCGCTGCCAAGAGCAACATACTGATTACCTCAAAAGGTAAAATATAACCGTGCTCTCCATAATTCAACACACTTTTTCCTACATCTTGGATAGTAATGGAGGATTCATCGCCAACTTCCGTAAAATCATAAGACCAAATGGCAAAAAGCGCCATAATAGCACCGGCAACACTGATAACGCCGGCGAGGATTCGTCTCCACAGTTTTGCTACATCCAATGGGGAATTGATGCGTTCGACCAACATAATTGAATTGATATAGAGCACGATAATACCTCCCGCATAAACCGTCATTTGTACGGCTCCCAGGAAATTAAACTCCATCATAAAATACAGTCCGGCGAATGCCAACAGGACAAAAAGGAGGTAGATAATCGATCTCATAATATTCCGGTTGACTACCGAAAGTCCCGCAAAAACAACGATAATAATTGATAGTATGTAAAAAATTATTCTTTCCATCGTCTTATCCTTTTAGACCGGCAACCACCTTTGAGCCGGGTTTGTTTAATACTTTTGTAAGTTGTCCCCTATCATAAGAAGCGTGATGAAAGTCTTGTCCCCATTCCAAGGCGTTGGTTGGACAAACTTCAATACACAGGCCACACATGGTACACATTTCCAAATGATAAATATGTTTTACCAAAACCCGTTTATTCCTACCGGTTTCCGGATCTTTGTATTTATCCCAGATAACCTCGAGCGAACCGTTGGGACAAGTTTTTTCACAAGTGGTACAAGCATCGCAACGATGCTCATTATTTTCATTGTGCGCCAAGGTAACCTCGCCCCTGAAACGGTCAAACATCTTCAAGGTATCTTTATTGTCGGGATATTGCTGGGTGATGACGTCCTTTCGCGTCAGAAAGTTCTTAAAGAAATAGTTTCCCGTGATACGCATCCCCGTAAGGAGAGATTTCGTACCTTGTATAATATCAGAAAAATAACTCATAAACAATTAAAATTTAATGATTAAACCTAACCAAACCATAAGTGCCATCACTACAATGTTAACCATATTGATAGGTAAGAGATATTTCCATTCCAACGTAAGCAGTTGGTCAATCCTAAACCGTGGGAAAGTCCAGCGAAACCACATAAAAATGAAAATAATCGCGGTTACTTTCAATCCAAACCAGAAAAGTCCGATAAAAGGGATATGCAGCCCGTCCGTAATGCCGAAAGGTGCCAACCAGCCTCCGAAGAAAAGCACTACGGCTATCGAAGAAATAATAAAAAGGTTGACAAATTCAGCCAAAAAGAAGTAAGCGAAATTCATCCCCGAATACTCCGTATGAAAGCCGGCTCCCAATTCCGACTCTGCTTCGACAAGGTCAAAAGGAACGCGGTTTGATTCTGCCGTTCCGGCAATCATAAATATCATAAAAGCCAATATTGCAGGGAAATGTCCCTGAATAATAAACCATCCGTTGCGCTGCATTTCTATCAATTCGGATATTTGCAGAGTGCCTGCCAAGGTAGTCATCGTAACAATAACCATCCCGATAGAAAGCTCATAGCTAATCATCTGAATACCGGTACGCATCCCACCAATCAAGGAATATTTATTGTTACTTGCCCAGCCGGCAAGAAATATCCCTACTACTCCGACCGACGAAACGGAAGCAATAAAAAAGACTCCGATATTAATGTCAAAAGCATGTATCTCTTGCGAGAATGGAATGAGCGCCATCGCCATCAATGCCGTAGTGATGATAAAATAAGGAGCCGCACCATATAAAAAGTGGTCTGCTTTCACCGTTCCGGTAAGCTCTTTGGAAACTAATTTCAGTGCATCGGCAATGGTCTGAAACAAACCTATCGGTCCCACCCTGTTGGGTCCTAAACGCAGTTGAAAAAAACCGGCAACCCGCCGTTCCAACCACACCAACAAAAGTCCGAGAATAGCAAAGATACCCAAATATGCGGCAGCTATCAAGACCAACTCAAGAATATGAGCAGACGACGCCGGCATCAGGCTGTACAACCATTCGTGAATTTGTGTAAAAATAGATAATCTTATCATAGGTATTTTTTTTATCTGTCAATATCCGGAACCACAATATCAATCGTCGACAAAATCGCCACAATATCGGCAATTTTGAGCCCCTTAGCCATCTTGTTCAGCGCCGCAAGATTGGCAAATCCCGGAGAACGGAACTTCATCCGGTAAGGAGATTTCTTCCCGTCGCTATGCACATACACCCCAAAGTCTCCCCGTGCAGTTTCGACCCTTTGCAAATAGTCTCCCGGAGGCAATTTTATCAACGCCTTGGTCTTGTGCCGGAACTCTCCTTCGGGAATCTTGTCTATCAACTGTTCTATAATGTGTACCGACTGCCACATCTCCTTGATTCTCACTTTATAGCGTGCATAAGAATCTCCTTCGGTAAAGATACTTTCTTCAAAATCGACACGATCATAAGCACTATAAGGATGAATCTTACGAATATCGCAACTCACTCCGGAGCCGCGGGCAGTAGGACCATTCAATCCGTATGCGATAGCATCTTCCTTGGAAATATACCCTATTCCTTCGAGTCTCTTGCGGAAAATAACGTTGCCCGTCAACAGTTTATCGTATTCAGGAAGCTTTTGTTTCAGCTGAGCCAATAGTGCTTTCACTCTTTTGACAAAGTTCTCGTGCAAGTCATACCGCACTCCACCGATAACGTTGTAGTTCATCGTCAGACGTGCACCGCAAGTCTCCTCAAAAATATCATTAATCAACTCCCGCTCGCGAAAAGCATACATAAAAGTAGTGAGCGCCCCGATGTCCATTCCCATCACTCCCCACCAAAGGGCGTGCGAAGACAGACGAGTCAATTCGCTCATAATCGTACGTATCACCTTAATCCGGTCGGAGACTTCAATATTCAGCGCATCTTCCACCAAAAGACATACTGCCTCATTGTTGATGTGTGCCGACAAATAATCCAAGCGGTCGGTCAAGTGGACAATTTGTTTATAGGTATCCCGTTCACACATTTTTTCGATAGAACGATGAATATACCCCAAGTCCATATCGACATTGTGCACAATCTCACCGTCCAATTTCAAGAGAAGCCTCAAGACCCCGTGTGTGGCGGGATGTTGAGGACCCATATTCAGAAAATATTCCTGTGTCTTAATATTCTCTCCTAAGAAATCTTCCATTATCGTGTAGTTTTTGTTCAAAACTATTTGTTTCCTTATCTGATTAACATATTGACCTCATCAACGTAGTCCTTGCGCAAGGGAAAACCTTTCCAGCCTTCGGGCATAAAGAGGCGGCGCATATCCGGATGTCCCCTGAAAACGATTCCGAAAAAGTCAAAAGCCTCCATCTCGTGGTAGTGGGCGGCAGGCCAAATATCGCGGACGCTATCCAATTCCGGCTTCTCCCGGTCCGCAGTCTTCACGGTAAATTGTACCATTTGGCGGCTCGCAGTAGATTCTACGTGATAGGTTACGCCCAGTTCCTTCCCGAAATCCATTCCCGTGAGGGAAAACAGATAATCAAAGCCTTCCTCTTTCAGTTTGCGGCAAAAGTCCAAAAATATCTCTTGCGGAACTTCTACGGTCAAAAATTTACCTTCTTCGTTTTCCACCGTCAAGCCGTCAAACCAAGCGGTAATTTTGTTTTTTAATTCGCTATTTGTCATAACACAAACATTTAATATTAGGACTTCAGTCCTTCGTCAAACCCATCAATAGGATTATTTTCCGTACGATAGGACATACTTTCTTTCTTAATCTTTTCTTGCAAGGCTAACATTCCATCCAAGAGGGCTTCCGGTCTGGGAGGGCAACCCGGCACATAGACATCTACCGGAATGATATGGTCGGCACCTCTGACGACAGAGTACGAATTGAAATAAAAGGGACCGCCGGAGACGGAACAAGCACCCATAGCCAATACATATTTCGGTTCTGCCATTTGGTCGTACAAACGGCGCAATACGGGAGCCATCTTAGTTGTAATCGTACCGGCAATGATAATCAAATCCGCTTGCCGAGGCGTGGGACGAGCTACCTCAAATCCAAATCTCGACCAGTCGTGTCTCGCTGCTCCGGTCTGCATCATCTCAATGGCACAGCAGCTCGTACCGAAATACAGGGGCCAAAGTGAGTTTTTGCGTCCCCAGTTAATGATACTGTCCAAAGTCGTTACTACGATGTTTCCACCGTTTCCACCCGGAATAATTTTCCCCGGGAAATCTTTTGCCAATTCAGCTTGACTCTTCGTCTTCTTTATATTTATTCCCATCTTAACGCTCTTTTTTTCCATGCATAAAGTAAACCTATCCCTAATATGATAAGGAATATAACGATCTCTACGAAAGCTACCGAACCTATTTGTTTAAAAACAACCGCCCAGGGCAGCAAAAAAATGACTTCCACATCAAAAATCAAAAAGATAATAGCAAACAGATAATAGCCTACTTTGAACTGAATCCAAGTTTCGCCTATGGTTTTCATTCCACTTTCGTAAGGCTCTCTTTTATTCTGATTATCAGACTTGTAGGAAATCAAGTTTGACAAAAAGTTGGCGATCAAAATCAGGGCGACACCCGCCAACGGAAAGACAATTATTGCTTCAATTCCCATATTCTCAATATTTTTTTAAGGCTGCAAAAATAGTATTATTATCAATTTGCGAAAATAATCAGTACTTTTTTTTCCGATAGGATATTAACAATTTGCAATTATAATACTGTATATCAACAGGTTAATATTTTCGGAATAAACCGGAGATACTAATTTAGAATAATAATAAATAAGGCTTAGCTTTCATTTTTTGCATTCTACCGGGGATTTTATTGAACAAAATACTGACATACAAGTCATTGCATACAGAATAATGCTTCTTTCCATCCACGAAATTAATAAACAGACATTCACAAAAAAATCTTTGTAAAAGCGGCTTCTGCGGATCAATTAGCAAAAACGTAGGACAAAATATTTGCCCCCATCCGGAGCGCTTCCAAATGTTTTTCTTCCGTGTCGTGATGCACTTGTGTGTCCTCCCAGCCGTCGCCGAGATCACATTCATAGTCATAAAAACACACCAATCGCCCCCGGTAATATATGCCGAAGCCCTGTGCGTCTTTCCCGTCGTGTTCGTGAATTTTGGGAAGTCCGTGAGGGAAATTGTATTTCTGATGATAAATGGGATGATTGGTGCCCAATTCTTCAAAATCCAGATTTGGAAAAACTTTTTTCATTTCCCTGCGAATATACGGGTCCAGCCCGTAATTGTCGGAAATATGCAGAAATCCACCCCCTTTAAGGTAGGCACGCAAGTTTTTGATTTCTTGAAGTGAAAAAACAATATTCCCGTGTCCGGTAATATGCACAAAAGGGTAATTGAAAATGTCGGGACTTCCAACCTCCACCGTTGCCGGTTCTTCTGCTATCTGTGTATGCAAATTTTCATTGCAAAATTCAATCAAATTAGGCAAAGAGGTAGGATTGGCATACCAATCCCCTCCCCCATTATACTTCAATAAGGCAATCTTTACGGAGGTCTGGGCACTCAACGTATTGACAAACAACCACACCAGCAAGCCGGATAATAAGAGACGGAAACTTTCCGGATAGCGGACATATTTCATACACACGTTTTTTAATTCTCGGGTGCAAATGTAGGCATTCTTTGGAAACGAAAGGGCTTTTACCGGCAAAAATTAATCCCTTAAATTTCCCGGAGCTCTTTCCCGAATATTCGTACATAATCCTCTATGCGGTTTATGTTGTAGGTATATTTTATTTCCTCCACCTGGAGCGCAGTATGCGAAAACCGGTTCAGAAACTTCCGGAAATGAATTTTTCCGGGATCAAAAGAAAGAAATTCCTTCCTTATGTGTGCGGACACAAGCAATGGATGTCCCCCTTTTTTTCCATGAGCTACGTAGCAATATTCGTAATCTCCACGCTTTTTCAAGAGTTTTTCTATCAATTTTTTATCCGTAAACGGATTGTCAACATTTTGAATAAAAACAGGAAGATTGTCATCTAAAACACTAAATCCCAAATAGATAGAATAATTTCGCCCCCTTTCCGGATAAGGATTTACGATAAAGCGGACGCGGGGGAATTGCCCTACAAAGTGAGCCGCCTGTTTTTCCCCAATCACTACTACCACCTGTTTTGAAACCGGAACATAAACGGAAAGTAAGCGTTGTAAAAAATTTTGCTCTCCATCGAATACAAGACCTGCCTTATCCATCCCCATTCGCGAAGAATTTCCCGCAGCGAGGATGAGGGTATTAAAAGGAGATAGAGAATGTGCCAAAAATATCTTTTTTGAATGATCAAAAAGGAGAACTATCCGGAAATTCAGGTTTTCGGTCAGCGGTCAATGCAGCGAATGAAGTCATTGTCAATACGTTTATTGATATTGATATTTCATCAAAAAGCCGACATCGTCCCCGGGATTGTATTCAACCGGTCTTTTCCCATACAAGAAAAAGCGCATGGGGCGACTTCCTTTGAGTTCAATTTTGTCATTATATATCTCAAAATAAGTTGACTCACGGAGCCCCACCACCGGCATACCGGGATTGGCAATCAAGAATTCCTCAATGCGTTGCTCCCGGGTTTCTCCGCCATGTCCTTCGGGATTTACATCAAGATAGTGCGGATTGATTTGAAAAGGCACCAAATTCAAAGCCTCAAAACTTTTAGGTTGAACAATCGGCATGTCATTCGTTGTCCGTATGCTGGGGCAAGCAATATTTGCACCGGCACTCCATCCCACATAAGGCATTCCGTTTTCGACGCTTTCTTTGATTAAATCCATTAGACGGAGTTTGTAGAGTTTATACGCAAGATAGAAAGTATTGCCACCGCCTACCACAATCGCCAACGCATCTTTGATCGCTTGTTTAGGATTTTTTTCGAGGTGGATAGAATGGGAACGTATTCCGACTTCCGCAAATACGTTCCGCACACGCTCTGCGTAAATATTATATGCCTCCTTCTCCCCTTCCGGCGAAAGTCCTATTCCGGCATACGGAATAAATAGTACGTTTTTAATATTTTTATCCAGCAAAAATCCGGCAATGTGTTCCTTGGGCCATTCCAAATAATCCTCCCCGTAATTCGTAGAGTTACTGATTAGTAGCAGTTGTTTTTTCATTTTTCACTATTTTTATCCGTTATATATTCGGCACAAAATTAATAAAAAATTTACTCTACTTCTATATCATTCCGAAGGACTTTTCAACAACTTATTAAACCATACGGAGTTCGTCTATGCCACAAAGACAGATTTCTTGGCATACAAACTTCAAGAACTCCGGCTTCGGCTGTATGGACAGACACATTACAAACAAAGATTAACGAGAGACCTATTTGCAGGAATATTGCTAACGGCAAAACCGGCATCAAGCATTTACAACAAAATCTTTTTACGTACCACATTGTCTCCGGTCGCCACTTCCACGACATAATATGCGGAGGGAACAACAGGAGGATTAAGCACGCAAGTCCCCTGTGTTCTTTTTTCCATCGTGATATTTCCCAAAACATCATAAATGCGCACACGGGCATCTGTTGCCTCTGCCAAATTCACATAAATTTGATGTTGATAAGCGTATATATTCACACCGGTATTGGAAGCCTCCGGAACTCCTTGGGGTTCGACAAAGTGCAATACAAAACGTTCAGCGGCATCTCCCTCCCCGGCAACAAAAGTATAAAGCGGATTGCTGCGCAAGTCTTGCCAATTTCCGGTAAACCGGTCTTCCAACCATAGCGGCAGACCTTTCTCAAAATTTTCCACATTGGAAAACAATAATTCGTAAATACCCGGAGAATGAGGCTCAAACCCCAGCGAAACAGCGTCGATTTCCTCGACAGAGGGATTCCAATATTGGGTGTATTTGTGACCGTTTTCCAAAGCATAAATTCCGCCAACGGAAACCGGGGAGTCCAAATAAGGAGCATCGTACAAGGGGTCATAACCGGGAGTAGTCCCCGTATCAAATCCCAGAAGCATCTCATTTTCTTTTCCGTCCTTGCTTAGGTTCACTCTCAGCACATTAGGAAAATCCGGCTTTGATTTTTTTACCAAATCTTTTCCGGGACGGTGAAAACGTTGTGAAGCGGGGAAATCCATGTGGGCACCGGGAGCCAAAGCTTTCACGAAGAAACCTTGTCCGGGGGGGATAATACTATCTGCCCCGCCGGTCTGCATTCCATTGTAATTATAAGTATCATAAGCCCCGTCATTGTCATCATAAAAATAAATAACGGGTGAAACATTATGCAAATCCCAGCTGGCATCTCCATTCCAATCCAAGGCTGCAGTATATGGATTTCCCACTAAATTCCAACCGATAGAATCCGGAGAAGTGCTATTGTATTGGTAAGACAAAGAATAATCATTGATAGTTGTAGTAAGCGGCAATCCGATTTGCTCGACCGAGTCTCCGGGTGTCGGATAAATCCCGCCGTTGGAGGGGTTCCACTCCGAATAGCCCATTCCGGGAATTAAGTCCTGTTTTAACGGAGCGTGCAAATTGATCCAGTACCAATTAGCCTCATCATAGGCATAGAGATAGTCCCAAAGATAGGTATCATTCCACTCCGGAAATACTGCCACGGAGATCAGGTGCCAGGAATCTTTCGGCAAATATTGTTGAAAACGGACGCTGTCCGAATTGGCATCCACCAGGATATTCCCTTCAAAAATAGCGGAAGGGGTATGAGCATTGTCATCTTCCAACAAAAGCGTCGAATGTTCGCCACCGCGAATAACGAGATTTGAATTAGCCCCGACCGTAATCGTCCACCCCGGTTTTACCAACATACCTTTCCCCCAATTTTGGGCTGACAAGGTTGCAACAAAAGAGGCGGTCAGTATAAATAAGGTGTAAAATTTTCTCATAAAGCAAAAATTTATATTTGTCTTACACAAGGAAAAGAGTGATTTTTTTGTAAAATCCCCCAAAAAAGCAGTGTAAAATTTTCCGTGTTATAAGCACGCAAAAAAAAACATTGATTTCTTTGAAGGACATGACAAGGATTTCAAGAATAAAAAAAACTATCACTTTTTTCAGGAATGTGTAACTTCGCAGTCTGTTAGTATTTTTTTACTCATGGAGAAAATATCAATATATTCGTAAACGTTTTTATATCATTCAAGGATTTATTTTCCGGCGAGACTCATTCTTATTGCGTTGCAACAAATGTGAGGAGTGCAGGAAGTTTTATAAACCCGAAAATCAATTATTTTTTCAATACAAAAAAAGACGGAAAAATGAAAAAGTTTTTAAGCACTCTATGGCTCCTAATCCTGTTTCAATATGTGTCCGGACAAAATGACACCATACGGGGAACCGTAACAGACGAATCAGGATATACTATCGAACACGCGAAGATAACCCAAGATGAATCACATTATACCTATTCCGGTCTATACGGCACATTCACTCTCCCGCTCAATCCCGAATACGCAAAAAGCATAGAGATCACCCATCCACTATATGATACGAAAATCATCAACAGACTGGATACGCTTAGCGGCAATCTGAAAATCTCATTGAAAACAGCTCGCCCCCGGCATACAAAATTAGCTTTTAGAGAGGAGGAAGTTGATAGTATCGACAGACAAGGCTGGGAATCCGTACAAATATCCGAGAAATTCGCTGCAGAATTTTTCTCTGTTAGATTTGATGCTTTTGAAAACTATCTGGGTACAAACAACATTGATATCTTGAATAAAAAGATTAGCTTTGCTTATTCTGAAATTGGACTTTCCAAATCATCGATTTATTACGCTATCCATTACGGTTATGGCAGTTCGGAAAATAATGACTTAGACTCTATCGCCGTGGAAGCAAGTATACATCACTACGGTTTCCTTTGGGGCAAGATCAAAGACTTTAAATATTTTCAAATTGCCCCTGAGTTTGGGCTGGATCTAAACCGGTGGAGATTGCAAAATTTTGACAAAAACAAGCTTGTTACGATGCAACAATATCTCCAACATAAAGAACTTGACCTCCGCTTCAATCAATTCAACGCTTTTGCAGGGCTCAATCTCACCATCAAATTCTCTCAAACAGAGCACGGGTTTATGGGAATAAACTTTTATGCCCGCTATGTACTTCCTATTTCCAAGCCTATCATTTACACCGCTCAAAGCCGGATAATAAACGATAACAGACTCTCCTTCTATCCCTTTTCTTTTGGGTTTGGTTTGACGCTAACTGATTTTTAACATATCAATAAATCGCTGTTATGTATTGCAATTGACATAGGGGATCAATAAAAATCAAAAGAAACTCCACATAAAAAAAGTTTTCAAAAATTTGTTCAATTGCAATATTGTGTACCTTTGCGCCCGCAATGAGAACTTATAAGGTAATCGAAAAAATAACAAACTGGCGTTTAAATCATATAACTGACAAGCAGTTTATGAATATACTCAGTATCATTGCCGGATTTGCCGCCGGCATGAGTGCTGTGGTAATTAAAAACTCGGTACACCTCATCAAACACCTTCTGACAAGCTGGTTTATAGACAACTATCACAACTATCTGTATTTTATTTATCCCAGCATCGGTATTGCATTGGCAATTATCATAGCAAAGTTTGTCATTAAACATCATGTAGAACATGGGATTCCCAGTGTGTTGTATGCCATATCGAAAAAAAGAGGGATTATCGAAAGCCATAATCTGTATTCTTCCGTAGTTACCAGTGCTTTGACCGTAGGTTTCGGGGGAAGTGTGGGATTGGAAGGACCGACCGTTGCCACGGGCGCTGCTTATGGTTCCAATCTCGGACAATTGTTCCGGCTCAATTACAAGCAAATTATCTTGCTGCTCGGAGCCGCTTCGGCAGGTGCGATGTCCGCCATTTTTAAAGCTCCGATTGCAGCCATTGTTTTTGCGCTGGAAGTCATTATGGTGGACCTTACCATGGCGTCGCTTGTTCCCTTGCTTTTGGCTTCCGCCACGGCAGCCTTAACTTCCTATTTTGTCTTTGGGATGCAAGAATTGTACACTTTGCAACTCAAAGATAATTTTATTTTGGGGAATGTTCCCCTCTATATCCTTTTGGGAATTGCAGCCGGATTGGTATCTGCTTATTTTACCAAATCATATATGCAGATAAGTAAATATTTTGAGCATTTCAACAATTGGAAAGTCCGGCTCTTTATGGGCGGATTGATACTGGGCGTGTTGATATTCTTTTTCCCTGCACTGTATGGAGAGGGTTATGAAGGTATCATTGAAGCCCTCAACGGAAATACCGATTATGTATTTCACAATTCTATTTTTGAAGCTTGGAATGGTCATCTTTGGGTTACTTTTCTGCTTATTCTTGCGCTGATAGCATTCAAAGTAATAGCCACTTCCGTCACTTTCGGTGCCGGAGGAGTAGGGGGAATCTTTGCCCCTACCCTGTTTATGGGCGTCAACCTCGGACTGCTGTTTTCCAAACTTGTTAATACATCTTCTTTCATTCAAGTATCCGAACGGAATTTTGCTTTAGTGGGGATGGCAGGGCTTATCTCGGGAGTTTTGCAAGCACCGCTGACCGGCATTTTCCTCATCGCCGAAATCACGGGAGGATACCACCTTTTCATGCCCCTGATGATTGTTTCGGCTATCTCATTCATCACGGTCAGAATCTTTGTCAAAAATAATGTATATTCCATCCAGTTGGCTGAACGCGGGGAACTACTTACGCACCACGCCGACAAAAACACCTTAAAACTGCTCAATATGTCGGAGTTGATAGAGACCGATTTCTCCACTATTCACCCCGATGCCAGCCTGAGAGAGTTGGTCAAGGTGATTGAAAAATCTTCACGGAATATTTTTCCGGTCGTTGACAAAGACATGAATTTTTACGGTATGGTATTTTTAGACCAAGTGCGTGAAATTATGTTTAAACAAGAATTATACGACAAAGTATTGGTTCGCAACCTGATGTTTATGCCTACAAAAGTGGTGCAATACAATGAAGATATGGAGTCTATTGCGATGAAATTTGAACACTCGGGAAAATATAATCTGGTAGTATTGAAAGACGGGAAATATGTAGGTTTTATTTCGCGTGCAAGGGTTTTCTCCGCCTACCGCCAACTACTGAAAGACTTCTCGGAAGAATAAAACGGACAAACGTTCCGCCCTTTTCTCCTCTTTCTCATGAGCAAGGCGCTCAAAAAATTTTCCTCTTAGATGGTTTTCCTCCTGAAATCTTTATTACATTTGCAGGCAAAAAAAAATAATTTGGATTTATGGAATACCCTAAAAAAGTTGTTATCGGAGATATTACCGTCAGAGACGGTTTTCAACATGAAGAACAATTTGTCCCGACAGATGCCAAAGTATGGATGCTTGAGCAATTGGTCTTGGCGGGATTTAAGCATATAGAAGTTACCAATTTCGGCAATCCCCGGGGGATGCCGCAGTTCAAAGATGCTGACGAAGTATTTAAACGCATACGAAACAGCAAAAAAGTAAAAGACCGGCTGGATGATGTTGTTCTCACGGCTGTAACAATCAGAGAACGGGCTATTGAAAGAGCTATTCAAGCAAAGCTTGAAGGATATGGACCCGACCGGATTTTATTAATGGTCTCTACCAGCGAATCCCACCAATACAAAAATTCCGGATTGAGCCTGAAAGAATATTGGGCAATGAGCGAAGAATGGATAAAAAAAGCCAGAGATGCAGGCATCAAAGTTAATGGAACAGTCAGTACGATTTGGGGCTGCCCTATCGAAGGTCCGACCAATATGCAAGATGCGATAGATTTTACAAATCGCTGGTTTGATATCGGTGCCAATGATGTGGAACACGCTGACCATGACGGTTCTGCCTCTCCTGACCGGGTGTATGAGTATTTCAGTCGCCTGTTAGATGGAGTCGATAAACCACATAAGCAAATAGCTCATTTTCATACGACACGCGGCTGGGGGCTGGCTAACGTTTTAGCAGCTCTGCAAGCAGGCGTTACCAACTTTGAGTCCACGATGGGAGGCATTGGCGGGCAACCCGCTAATTTCGTCGACAGAGTCCCTGTTTCCGGAACCGGAGACTATTACTACAAAGATCCTAACATCGTAGGCTTGGTTTCCACCGAAGATATGGTCGTGATGATGGATGAAATGGGGATTGATACCGGATTGGATGTGGACAAAATTTTGGAGATTGGGAAGATGACCGAACGTATTCTCGGACGCACACTCCGTTCCGAATCGATAAAGAGCGGCAGGATTCCTAAATTCTTGAAAGGATAAATCCGGGAAAAAGACGTTTCTTTCTACAAAATCAGCCCTGATTCTTTTGTATGAGCACCCGTATTTTGCTGCAAAGGGAACAAACACTTTTTACGGCTTGGATAGCGCATTCCGGAGTTTCCGGACTGTGAAATCATGGTAGTGCCATTTACCTTTTACAATACCTTGCCGGAGTAAAACAAGTCCGGGATTTGACCTTACCATTGCCTTTAATGCAATATCATCCGCATAATAATACTCTATCCGGGATAAAAGACCGTCCAAAAGTTGTTCAATATTCTCCTCCGAATCCGCACTTAACAAAACCATCCGCAAATGTGCGGGGACCTTCCGGAGTTCCGGTACCAGCAAACGAAAAGCCTCCGCAGAAGACTTATTGATTTCAGGCATTGCAATGAAGAGCGTGGTGTCCGTGGCATTGATAATCATATCCGTAATATCATCCCCATTTGTATCCGTAATCATCACATCATGCAAACGGACATTCGGATCTTCAACCCGTTTGTCCACATACTCCCATTGAGCCAACCAAGCCGAATCATTATAGGGATAATTTGGCGAAAGATATTCCTTGGTTTCACCGGTATTTTTATTCCGGTAAGTCAAATAATAACGAACCGGTTGAGGATTTCTCAAAATCATATCTCTCCCTATTCTCCAGTCCCTGAAATCTATCCAAGGTAAATGTCTCACATTGTATTGTTCCAACAAAAGCACCACAAATATCAACAGTCCCGCGAAAACGGTCTGGACTTTCATCGAAAAATACGCTTTAACGCGATTTCTATTAAACCATAAAACCAACCAGAGAAAATCAAGGACTAAATTTTTATAAAACGTCTGCCAATTGGACAATTTTACGGCATCGCCGAAACATCCGCAATCCGGCACCGGATTGGAAACAGCATCATTAAGCGTGGTCAAAGTGAAAAACAACATCATTGCTCCCACAACAACAAGCACCCGGCGGAAATGAATTTTGAAAATCAAGAAAACGCCAACGGAAAATTCCAACATATTCATCAGGTAAGAAAGCAACAGAGCGTAGGGAAGCGCCCAGTCCATTCCGAAAGCGATAAAATAATCCTCTATCTTATAC
>WFZU01000194.1 GCA_015489405.1 Bacteroidales bacterium | reverse complement strand
TAGGCGGCGGTAAAGCCCAACAGTTTCAAGAAGTCTCTCCGGTTGGATTTGAATCGCTTTTTTACTTCATCTTGTGTCAAACCCTCAATAGAAAATTCGGGTTGGACTTCCATCTTTTCATTTTTATTTATGGCTTCGAGTTCCTCTAAACTTTTCCAATATTTTTTCATTGTCAATAGCTATTTTAATGATATGTGATGAAATATTAATAATGACAGGCTGAACAATCCGTCCCTCCGATGTCCTCTACGGTAACTTTGGAACGTTTGCCGGCTTTTATCTCATCATGATATTTTTTGAAACTTTTGTAATAATCATTGTCTTTGAATTGAACTCCCTTGGTACGGTGGCAGTCCAGACACCAGCCCATACTCAAAGGAGCCACTTGTACGATACGGTTCATCTTTTCGACGGCACCGTGACACTCTTGACAAGCCACTTTCCCTGCGTTTACGTGTTGTGCATGGCTGAAATACACGTGGTCGGGCAAGTTGTGCACTTTGATCCATTCTATCGGTTTGCCGGATTTCTCCGCTTCAAAGATTTTGGCAATTTCTTTGGTACCGGTACGTTTTCCTTTTTTTACAACATTATGGCAATTGAGACAAACATTGACGCTGGGAATACCCGCATGACGGCTTTCGGTAGCCGTAGAGTGGCAATACAGGCAATCAATCTGATTTTGTCCGGCGTGCACTTGGTGGGAAAACCAAATGGGCTGATCCGGAGAATATCCTTGTTGACGTCCGAGGGCTGCCGCTTCGGCATAACCTATTTCATACATAAACCACAAGGCGGTAAAGATAGCAACGATGTGTACCCAGTTCCATTTGATGATTTTAGTTATGAATAAATCGAACAAGAAAACCAACAGCACGATAACCGCGATGATAAATTTCCACGTATTATTGCCGGGACCGATATGTTGAAACTCTTCGGGATTGTCCATATTAAAGGAGGTTTGAGCCGGAGCTTCGGTGGTCGTGGCGGCTTGTTCGGGAGCTGCCGCAGGAGCGGCTTTGTAGTTTTCTATATAGTTAAGGATACCGTCAATCTGTGCATCGGTAAGATCATGCGCCGGCATCGGAATTTTAAATTCATCGAAGATGGCTTTGGCATCGGCATCCGTTTTGATAAATTCTTGCGAATTGCGGATGAAGTTGTGTAGCCATTCTTTGCTTCTTTTTTTCGTAACTCCTTTCAAATCCGGACCGACTTTTTTGCCTCCACCGATGGTGTGGCAAGCAGCACATGCAGACCATTCTGCCGGAGCTTCTACGGGCTTGGCTGCCGCCGCTTTTTCTTCTGCAGGCATTTTTCCGTCATTTTTGAGATATGCCAACAAGTCTTTCATTTGTGCGTCCGAGAGGTCGTGTGGAGGCATCGGAATCTTAAATTCGTCGAAGATAGCTTTAGCATCGGCATCCGCCTTCATAAACTCTTGCGAATTACGAATAAAGTGCCGTAACCAATCCTCGCTTCTTTTTTGGGTAACCCCTTTCAAATCCGGACCGACTTTTTTCCCGCCACCGATCGTGTGACAAGCGGAACAAGCAGACCATACGGCGGGCGCTTGTGCAGGAAGGTTGCCGGAAAGAAGAAGGGAAATACTCAAAACAAGAAGGCTTGAAACTAATACAAATCTTTTCTTCATCTTAATTGAAGTTTTCTATTACAATTTATTTTTCTAAAATCAAAAAATCTTTTGAGGCGGCAAAATTAATAATTTTTTTAATTTGAGTAGTTGAATACTTAAATTTTTTTATGAATATTTTTTTGAGACTGCCGGATGAAAATTTTTACTTTTGCGCTTTGATTTATTTCAGACTGTTTGAGTTGTTTTTTCCGGTATGTCCGGAGTAGTAATATATACAAAATAAATATGATGAATAACACAACATTTATGATGATAAAGCCGACAGCGGTGCGCAAAGGTTTTATCGGTCCGATCCTGGCAAAAGTTGCCGAAGGTGGTTTCCGTATTAAAGCGATGAAATTGACGCGATTGAGCTTGGAAGATGCCAAAAAGTTTTATGCGGTGCATGCCGGAAGACCGTTTTACGGCGAGCTGACCGAATTTATGGCATCCGGTCCTATCGTGGCGGCGATTCTCGAAAAAGAAAATGCCGTCCAAGCCTGGCGGGATTTTATCGGAGCAACCAATCCGGCTGAGGCAGCCGAAGGTACGATTCGTGCTTTGTACGGTACGGATATGGGACAAAATGCCGTTCACGGTTCGGATAGCGATGAAAATGCAGCGATAGAGTCTGCTTTTTTCTTCTCCCAAATAGAGCGTTATTAATTAGAGCTTGTCTATAATGTCCAATAAAGCGTTACGCTCATACTCAAAACAGTCATTGACAGAAGTCAACTCCTTGGTTTTGAGTATTTCGCAAGCCTTGTTCTTGAACATTATAGCTCGGACTCTTGACTTTATGGACGAGCACTAATTAGAGCTTGTCTATAATGTCCGACTTCTGCG
>WFZU01000193.1 GCA_015489405.1 Bacteroidales bacterium | reverse complement strand
GTCATTGACATAAGTCAACTCCTTTGCTTTCAGAACTTCACAAGCCTTGAATTTGAACATTCTATCCCAAGCTCTTGACTTTATGGACAAACACTCAACAAATCAACCTGTCAGCTTGTCGTTTTTATTGAAATGATTAGATTTTAATCATTTATTTGCTTGCATATTAATCATTTTTTGTATCTTTGCAAAATATTTTGGTAAAAAAATTTACAAACATTATGTATTTTAGTAGCAATATCAAGTATTTGCGCAAGCGGAAAAAAAGAACACAAGATGAGGTCGCTTTTGCCCTCAAGATGAAGCGTTCTACACTTAGCGGCTATGAAAACCGGGTTTCACAACCAAGCATAGAGGTTTTGCTGGCATTCTCGGACTATTACAAAATAGCAATAGATACCTTAATAAAGGTAGATCTCGGTAAACTTCCCGAAAGTCAGCTCCGTCAGTTGGAAAGAGGTTACGATGTTTTTATCAGAGGGACTAAAATCCGGGTATTAGCCACTACGGTCAATCCGGAAAACGTGGATAATATTGAGTTGGTGAACGAGAAAGCTAAAGCCGGATACAGTTCCGGCTATGCCGATCCGGAATATATTAAGGTATTGCCCACATTTTATCTCCCTTTCTTATCAAAGGACAAAAAATACAGAACGTTTCAGATTTCGGGTGATTCGATGCTTCCGATACCGGACGGCGCTTATGTTACCGGGGAATATGTAGAAAATTGGGAATATATCAGGGACGGGAAAGCTTATATTATTTTGACGGTGAATGATGGAATTGTGTTTAAAAATGTCGAAAACAGGATTGCCGGCAGCGGGCAATTGAGACTTCACTCTTTGAACCCATTGTATGAAGCGTATGACCTGGACATTCAGGAGGTACGGGAGGTGTGGCGTTTTGTCAATTATATCAGTCCGGAGATTCCCAAACAGGCGGTAAGCAAACAGGAGTTGAAACAAGAGATTACCGAACTGAAACAACGGATAGAAAGTATTCAGCTGAAGCTTGATTTATAGCTGTTATTCATATCCTTTGAGCATAGCTTTCACTTCGTTCAACTTTCCATCTGTGGGAGCGGGTTCAAGTCCTAAAATTTCTGCGAGGAGAGGATATATGTCCACATTCGTGAAAGTGGGGGCAACATAAGCCTCTTTGAAAGCGGGACCATAGGCGTAAAATATCGCATGCATATCCATTTCTTCATTGTCATAACCGTGGGTTCCTTTCATTGATTTTTCCGTTGATTTCTCATCGAAATATACACTCCAGGTATTTTCCGCAGTAACAAACAGGTCTAAGGTACGTGCATTTTCTCCAAAATGAAAACGTCCGGGGACTTCTCCTTTTTTCCATACATTCAGGTGTTCTATATTTTTGAGGTCGTTATAGATTTTCTCTATCTTGCCCGGTTTTGCTTGAATGCAATAGTTGGGATTTCCGCCTTCTATCCGTTCCACATCATTGACATCCAGATAGTCCGACAGGATTATTTTGCGGTCATCGCTGATGTTAGCCATTCCGTGGTCGGATAAGACTATGATATTAAGAATATTGGCAATGGGAAGCCTTGCTGCCTTTTCCATGATTTCTCCGAGATATCCGTCCATGGTTTCAATGCTTGAAATGATTTGCGGACTATCCGGTCCATAAGAATGACCATCGGAGTCCGGTTGGTGAAAATATAGCAATACTAAGTGGGGACGCTGTTTTTCCGGTAAACTAAACCAATACATCACCGTGTCTATTCTTTGGCTGAAAGGGAAGTAATGGTCATATTTTTTCCAGTAGGTGGGGCGTATTCCTCCTATTTTCGCTTCAGAGCCGACCCAAAAATAGGTAGCTGTTTTCATCCCTTGCTTTTCGGCGGTACACCAGATAGGCTCTCCCCCATAGAAGTCTCCGTCTTGAATACTTGCGCTATTACTTATGGAGTATGATTTTCCCAATTCCGGAGCATAAAAGCGATTGAGGATGATGCCGTGATGGTCCGGGTAGAGTCCGGTAGCCAAGGTGTAATGGTTGGGAAATGTTTTGGTCGGGAAGGAGGCTTGCATAGCTTCCGCTCTTACTCCTTTTTGTGCTATCTTGTCAAAATTGGGCGTATTGGCTTTGCCGGTATAGTCCCAGCGGAAACCGTCCATCGAAATCAGCAGCACATATTTCTTTGTTGTATCCGGCGGGGTATGATGCTCCGGGCTGTCCGTTTTTTCCGGTTTACAGGTGGAAAAGAGGATGAAAAACAGCAGGAGAGCGGAGGATTGGAAAAGAAATTTCATCGACATTATTTTTTGCAAATGTACAAAAAACGGGGAATAAAAAAAGGGCTGTCATTGACAGCCCTTTTCTTTTATTTGAACAAAGATTCAAATTAGAGTTTGAAAGAAACTCCTACGTTAAATCTTCTGGGAAGTCCAAAGAATACTTCGGCGGCAGCGCCGGAATGGCTCATAATATCTACGCCATTACCATCTTTTAGTTTGAAACGGTTGTATTTACTATTGTCCACGGCATCTTGAACATAGGTGGCATTCAAGGTATTAAATATGTGGGCAAATACACTTACACCGAAATTCGTTTTGAGTGGCAAATCATAATTGAAGTGAAGATCCAATACGTAGTAATCCGGAACTTTCCATACTTGGGCTCTGTCTCCTTCATCCATTCTACTAAACGGATTAAAGTCTGCATAGTAGTTAGTGTAATATCTGAATACAGGATTGAATCTAAATCCTTTGAAAGGTTTGTAAGTCAACCAGAAAGCGACTTGAGATTGAGGAGAGTCTCCCACTTTCAATCCCTTGGTGTAGAACTTCATAGTGTCATCAACAGAAACAATTCCGGTAGAATCTTGCTCGTAAGTCCTATAAGTTCCGAATACATCTTTGGTATATTTCCAGTCTCCGAAAGAGGCTGAAGCGCCGAACTCGATTTCTTGAGTCGGAGCAAATCTACCGTCTAACTCAATACCTCTATGCAACTGAGTCATGCCCGTCAAGAAGATTGTTCCATCCACGAGTTGGTTACCGTCATCATTCAACATTTGCACACCGATACTTTTTGAACGGTCTGACCACAAGGTGTTATAAGTACTCAAGGTTACGTGAAGTCTGTCATCATCGGAAGCATAGCTGGTTCCAATTTCATAAGAAGTAAACTTTTCATTAACAGGATCGTTAGCAACAACGCCGGAACGGTCGTCAATTACGTTATCAAAGATAGGAGCTTTGGAAATCAAACCGAAGTTGGCAAAAAATTTCAGACCTTCTACTTGAGCAGGCATATAACTAAAACCTCCCTTCAATTGGGAACCTTTCATCCATTTTGTGCTCACAGCCAATTCATTATCGCTGTTTTCAGCTTTTTTGAAATGGTTGTGATAGTTGTATCTGATTTGAGAGAAACCATAGGTTGCATAAGCAGAAAACAGTTCCGTGGTATATTCGGCTTGTGCATAAGCACCAATCCAATTTACATCGTTGGTGAAGTTATAAGCAACTCTGTCTCCTCTTACTTTTTTGTAATCGGTATCAAACTCATTACTTTTGTCAATGAAGAAGTCTCCACCAAGCAAATCTCTTACTTCTCTGTAATGGTCAATTTGAGCTGTTCTCCAGTCCAAACCAACGGCTGTTTTCAAATGGTCCGTAATGTTGTATTTCAATTTGGCGATAGCACCGTAAGTATATTGGTTATTTCTACTGTTTCTCAAGATTCCGATGGATTGTTTAGGATCTCTGGCAATCGGTTTTTTATCTACATAAACGGTATCCAAATCGCTTCCGTTCACTTGAATTTCTTGATTCAAGTCATAAGTCCAAGGACCGGGACCATAGTAAAACTTGTGGTCATCATCTCCCAATTCGCCATTTGCATCACGACGGTACATTTTTCCGTAGGTTCCGGTACCACCTCCGATACCACCGGAATAATACATAGTAGTGAAGAGAGAAAGTTTAGAACTTAATTGTGAATACCAGTTAAGATTTACTTGAGGTTTGTGATAGAAGTTTTCTCTGGTATTGATAAAATCATTTGCCTTTCTGCTTCCCATTCTGGTTCCCAACCATTGTTCTGCATCATAAGATCCATCAACAGGAGCCCAGTTTTGGTTAAAATAGCGACCTCTGTAATTGAATTTGTCAGCGTAAGCATCGATTACCGTGTCGGCATAGCCTTCGCTCTTTAATTCATTAATAGCATATGCGCTATCATATACAAACATAT
The DNA here is from genome assembly GCA_015489405.1 of Bacteroidales bacterium. Lineage (GTDB taxonomy): Bacteria > Bacteroidota > Bacteroidia > Bacteroidales > S143-32 > S143-32. The sequence continues at coordinate 985 of WFZU01000193.1, read as the reverse complement.
TTTGTCTGTATAAGTTTTGTCCGTGGCGTTGAGGTGCTCCCACGGCGTAGAATTCAATTCTGTTATTCTTATTAATATTATAGCTGGCGGAAGCATAATAAGCCCAAGCGTCCGTCCAAGTAGCATCTACGATTCCGGAACCTACTTTTCTTACCATGGCAACAGAAGCAGCAAACTTATCATTAATAAGTCCGGTATTTGCAACGAAAGTAGCTTTCATAAAGTTTCCGCTTCCATATTCAAATTTAGCTTTTCCACCTTTCTTTTGTTCAGCAGGGCTTGTCAAAATATTCAAGGTACCACCGATAGAAGGGGTAGCAAGATTGACAGCACTAAGACCTCTTTGCAACTGAATGGAAGAGGTGGCGTCTGCAATACCATCCCAGTTGGACCAATATACCCAACCGTTTTCCATGTCGTTAACCGGTACACCGTTGATCATTACGGCTACATTCCTTTGGTTAAAACCACGTACATTGATACGGGCATCACCGGAACCACCCCCTTGCGGAGTAGCATAAACGGAAGGCGTAACGTTCATTACCAACGGGATGTCGCGAGAACCCAATTGTTCTTCAATTTGTTTTTTCTCTACATTGGAGAATGCAACCGGAGTTTCTCTCTCTTTAGCACGGTCTGCAGAGATTTTTACAGCATTAAGCAAACTTGTGGATGCTTTCAAGTAGATGCTCCCCAAGTTGTTTACTTTGCCGTCGGCAACATTGACCGTCATCTTTTTAGGGTCATAACCCACATAGGAGAACTCAATAGTGTAAGTCCCCTTCTTCAGACTTAATTCGAAATTGCCGTCCAAATCCGTGGCTACTCCCGTGTTTGTTCCGGCAACTTTGACCGTTGCACCAATCAAACCGTCGTGATAGTCTGCATCTTTGACCGTCCCTTTAATGCCTTGAGCCATTAGGCTTTGTCCTAAAAAGCCGAGCGTCATTAGCATCATCATACTCAGTAATAATCTCTTCATAAT
>WFZU01000192.1 GCA_015489405.1 Bacteroidales bacterium | reverse complement strand
TTCTGCAATTGTTTGAAAGCCGTCTGACAGCAAAAAACCTCTTCCCTTCCCGCTATGCTTTTTTCGGACAACTATCCGGAAATATGGGACCCGCCTGGACTTGGTCAATGTCCGCCTTGTATGGCAACGACCGGCACCTGCGTATTCTGATTCCACGCATAGCCTACAATATCAACGAAGCTTGGGATATAGACCTGTACGGACAACTGTTTTTTTCGGATATATCCGGAATGAAACAACGGAATATTATCTTTCTCCGCTTGCGGTTTAGTTTTTAGCGGGAGGGTGGAAGCCGCTTTGGAAAAGTGGAAATTAGAACTCAAGCCTACCCGCAACAGACAAGGCAGCCCCCTCTTTTTGTTTCGCTCCCCCGAGAATCTACTCCTCAAATTCCTCCAACTCCCCATGCAATCTTTCCCAGCCGGACATCGTCTCTTCGAGCGAAGTTTGCAGTTGGTTGTATTCAATGGAAACAGAATCGATACTTGCTCCTTCCGGCAGCATATCCGGGTGGGAAAGCAGATGCGTTTTATCATTGATTTCCTTTTCCAGATGTTCTATTTTCTCTTCCAGGGCTTCTATTTGCCGTTTGATTTTACGTTTCTTTTTCTCCCGTTCTTTTCGTTGTGCGTAGTCCAATTGATGTTGGGATTTTGGTTTTGCCGTTTGTTTTTGTCGGGATGGGGAAGCCTCCAAGTCTTTGAGGTCGGACATTTTTTTGCGACGAATGAAATCATAGACATCTCCCAAATATTCTTTGATCGTATGCCGGCTAAACTCAAACACTTTGGTGGTAAGACCTTGCAAGAAATCGCGGTCGTGGGAAACGATAATCAGCGTTCCGTCATATTGGATAAGAGCATTTTTGAGAATCTCTTTGGACATCATATCGAGGTGGTTAGTAGGTTCGTCCAAAATCAAAAGGTTGGAAGGTGTAAGAAGGAGTTTGGCAAGCGAAAGCCTTGATTTCTCCCCTCCGGACAATACGCTCACGCTCTTTTCAATATCATCATCCCTGAACAGGAAAGCCCCCAGAATATTGCGAACTTGTTTCCGGACATCGCCTACGGCAATATTGTCAAGGGTTTCAAATACGGTATCTTGCAGATTGAGAAAATCGCTGTGATTTTGAGGCAGATAACCGATACGAAGTTGATGACCGCGAACGATTTCTCCCTGATAATCAACTTCTTCCATTATCATTTTCACGAGGGTTGTTTTTCCTTCGCCGTTTTTGCCTACGAAGGCTATTTTCTCCCCCCGGTCTATCATAAAGTTGACCTCTTTCAATACCAATTTATCCCCGTAGGACTTGGAAAGATTTTTCGCTTGCAGACTCACTTTGCCCGAATGAGGAGCCGGTGGAAAGCGAAAATGAATAGCCGCCTTTTCGAGATCATCTATCTCGATGGTTTCCATTCGTTCGAGTTGCTTGATGCGGGACTGCACCTGTTTGGCTTTGGTCGCTTTATAACGGAAACGGTTGATAAATTCCTCCATTTCCTTGACTGTTTTCTCTTGATTGTTTAAGATAGCTTGTTGTCTTGCCAAACGTTCCTTCCGGAGTTTGACAAAATCCGAATACGAAGTTTTGTAATCGTAAATTTTAGCATTGGCAATTTCTATGGTACGGTTGGTTACCGCATCCAGAAAAGCTCTATCGTGAGAGACAAGCATTACGGCTCCCGGAAAAGATTTTAAATACGTTTCCAACCACTGAATGGATTCGATATCCAGATGATTGGTCGGCTCATCGAGTAGCAAGAGGTCCGGATTGAGCAACAACATTTTTGCCAATTCCACACGCATCTGCCAACCGTTGCTGAACGTGTGTAAGGCTCTGCCGAAATCCTCCCTTGAAAACCCCAAGCCTAACAAAACTTTCTCAACATTTGCCTCATACCGCATCCCGCCCAGAAGGTCTATGCGCTCGTTGATACCGGTCAAACGATGTATCAATTGTTCGTATTCTTTACTTTCGTAATCCGTCCGGCGGGATATTTCTTCGCTGAGCATTTGCTCTTCCTCTTGCAATCGGATGATATTACGAAAAGAAGTCATCGCTTCTTCGAAAACCGTCTTTTGTGAATGCGGAGTCAATTCTTGGTGCAGATAGGCGACCGTATATTCTTTGGGCATAGAGATACGCCCTTCTTGGGGACGGAGTTTTCCGGCGATAATATTGAGCAAGGTCGTTTTCCCCGCACCGTTTTTGCCTACTAAACCTATCCGGTCTTGAGGTGAAATGACGAAAGAAACACCGCGAAAAAGCTCTTTTCCCGTAAAGTGTATTGACAAGTCCGTTATCGAAACCATAAAATGTTTTCCCTGTTTTTGGGCGGCAAAGGTAAACAAAAAGCAAGCAAAACCGTATAAAATTTAAGTCTTTAATAG
>WFZU01000191.1 GCA_015489405.1 Bacteroidales bacterium | reverse complement strand
GGATTGGGGAGGTGCAATTTTCATTTCAACATCCATGCCGGACAATTTTGACATATTGTCAATAATCATATTCGCCGGAACGTCCTCCGAGCAGAAAATCACCTCATCGATGGCATAAATCCGCAGGAGGTCTTGGATAGACTCAAGACTCCCGATAGCCGAATCGTATTTCCGGGAAGCGGAGACTGCAATATGACCGGTAAATGTGGGTTGCATCCGCATATTTTTCAAAAGCGAAGAAACCCGCTCGACCTCCTTTTCATCGCCTATCACGGCAAATCGTTGATTCCGCTTCTCTCCTATCCGGAAACGTTTAAGCCCGAAATAATGAAACAGAAGCCGTTCCAAACTTAAAGCTACCAAAGCCCATAGCGTACCGAAAATGATGATAGCACGCGAAAAACGCAAGTTCTCCGGCAATAGAGCATAGCCCACCAAAATAATAAAGGTGCCGGCAAAAACGCCGCGGTAAAGTTTTAAGAGTTGAATAGGGCGGTCATATCCGCCGCTGAAAAATATCGACAATAGCCATATCAAAACATAAACCGGAAAAGCTACAAAAAGCAGTGTATCAGGATAGTAACTTCCATGAGAAAGCAAATAAGACTGTTCCCAATAATTTTTAATCAAAATCAAACCTCCCGTCAAAAGCAAGGCATCTACCAAAGGATGCATGATTTTGTCAAAAAACCGTCTGATTATAGCCAGCGTTGCACGCAAGTATATCGCCATATTGATAAGGAAAGAGAAGAAGCGGGCATTCTTGTCCGAAAAATGCTTTTTTGCAAAAATAATCATCGCCTTGTAAAAGACGAAGACATAGTTCACACTACTTTTTTTGGTACTCTCCCCCTTATAATGGATAATGCGTGTCTCGGGATAATAGTAATTTTTATAACCTCCTTGCAGAATGCGATAAGATAAATCGATATCTTCACCGTACATAAAAAACGACTCGTCCAAGAGTCCGACTTTGTCCAATGCCTCTTTACGCATCAGCATGAAAGCGCCGGATAGTATCTCGACTTCATGAATTTCATCCTTGTTAAGATAGCCCAAATGATATTTGGAAAAGATTTTGGATTTGGGAAACAGTTTGGAAAGTCCGAAAATCTTGTAAAAGGCGACCATAGGAGTAGGCAATCCTCTTTTGGACTCCGGCAAAAAATTCCCTTTCCCGTCCACCATTTTCACCCCCAGTCCACCGGCTTCCGGATGTTCATCCATAAAATGCACAACTTTTCGAAACGTATCTTCCTCCACCAAAGTATCCGGATTGAGTAGCAAGACGTAGCGCCCTTTGGAAAGACGGATAGCCTGATTGTTTGCCTTCGAAAACCCAACATTCTCCTTATTGGCAATCAAAGTAATACCGGGGAATTTTTGTTTGAGCATCTCTACCGACCCGTCCACCGAAGCATTGTCAACTACAAACACCTCTGCATCCAGCCCTTTGACCGCTTCGCGAACGGACAGAAGACACTGTTCCAGGAAGACTTTTACATTGTAATTAACGATAACTACGGACAAATCCATTTCAACAAAATTTCGGGCAAAAGTATATATTTTTCATTGACAGTAACATATCAAATGCTAGCGGTTTTTCTTCCAATATTCAATCTTGTAGCCTTTCACGGCATACCAGAAAATGACAGCATACATGGGAATCAGGATAATATAGGCGAGGTGGGACGAATACATATCCGAGAGCTGCCCCCAAAGCAGCGGCAAGATAGCGCCCCCTGAGATTGCCATAATCAAAAGAGCGGAGGCCGTGCTGATATGTTTCCCCAAATCGCGGATGGCAAGCGGCCAGATAGCCGGCCATACCAAAGCATTTGCCAAGCCCAACAAAGCAACGAAAAACACAGAGGTCATTCCATGGGTAAGGAGAACGCCTATCGAAAACAAAATCCCGAGAACAGCCGAAAATTCCAAAGCCCTGTGCTGGCTAATATAACGCGGGATAAGCACTATCCCGGACAGATAACCTATCAGCATGGCTGTCATCGTATAGGAAGTGAACAGTTTGGCACGTTCAACGGCTATTCCCAAACTTTTTCCGTAGGTAATAATCGTATCTCCGGCAATCACTTCCGCTCCTACATAAAAAAACAGAGCAATCACTCCCCATACCAGATATGGATAAGCAAAAACCGTAGGGCGCTCATTTCCTTGTGTGCTTTCCTCCTGTCCGTTATCCGCACTTTCAACCTCCGGCAAAGGAGAGAACTTTATGGCAATACCCGTAACAATCAACACCAAAGAAATGACAATATAAGGATTGACAACCCGCATAGCCAAGCTATTCAAAAAGGCTTCTTTTTCGACCGCAGGGAGATGAACCATATTCCTGATAGCCTCATCATCCCCTGCCTTAACCACAAAATAGGCAAGTACCAACGGAGCAATGGCTCCTCCGGCTTTGTTCATAATGCCCATAATGCTGATGCGCTTGGCAGCCGATTCGATAGGACCAAGGATAGTGATATACGGATTGATAGCCGTCTGCAAGATTGCCATCCCGGTGCCCATCACAAAAAGTCCCAATAAAAAGAAAACATAAACACGCGTCATCGCAGCCGGAATAAATATCAAGCTACCCAGTGCCATTACCCACAAAGCAATGGACATCCCAAACTTAAAGCCCACCTTGCGCAGTACCATAGAAGACGGCACCGCCATCACCACATAACTAATGTAAAAAGCAAAAGTTACAAACAGCGACTGCAAGGTAGTCAACTCACAAGCGGTTTTCAAGTAGGGAATCAATACCCCGTTGAGCCAGGTCAAAGAGCCCAAAATAAAAAAGAACAGCCCAATGATAATGATAGGAAGGAGATTATTATTTGTTTTTTTTGTCATAACAAAAATGCATTTTTTATTCCATTAAACATATAAACCGGATTTTGCGGCGAAAGTACAGCAAATAAGGATAAAGCTAAAAAAAAGAAAATATTGATAAAACACTAATTACCAAATATTTGCATAATTACAATATTCAACAATACGGATATTTTCAATTTGATTGTAAGCAAAACGATTTCTTGTCAACCAAAAGTGCATACAAAAGCTTTCAGGGAGACCTAAGCGTGCAACAGGGATTTAGTAATACAAGATTTTTTTAGCTACTCTTTCCAGTAGTCATCCTTCAAAATACTCAAATAGTTGTAGTATCGCACCGGATGAATATCGCCCTTCTCCACTGCCTCCACGATAGCACAATCCGGTTCGTTGACATGCAAGCAATTGTTAAACTTACAAGAGCCGATATATTTTCTAAACTCGGGAAATCTTCCCGCTATCTCACGCTTCTCCATGTCCACCAGCCCAAACTCCTTGATTCCGGGAGTGTCAATAACATAGCCACCAAAAGATAAGGGATGCATACTGGCAAAAGAAGTGGTATGTTTCCCTTTCCGGTGAATATGGGAAATATCGCCTTCTTTGAGATTCAAGTCCGGCTCAACGCGATTGATCAGCGAAGATTTACCCACGCCCGAATGCCCGGAAAGCAAAGACACCTTATGAGCCAAAATCGATTTAAACTCCTCAATATGAATATGTTCTTTGGCTGACACAGCTAATGTTTGATAGCCGACACCCTCGTATATTTCAACCAATTCTTCGTGTAATTCCCGCACTTCATCATCATACAAATCAATCTTATTAAATACAATAACAGCCGGAATATGGTAGGCTTCGGCAGTCAGCAAAAAACGGTCGATAAAACCGGTTGAAGTCCGGGGAAAAATCAGACTGACAATCAAAACCGCCTGATCAATATTGGACGCAATGATGTGGGAACGTTTGGAAAGCCTTACCGCTTTGCGAATAATATAGTTGTGGCGGGCTTCAATTTTCATAATAAAGCCGGTATTATCCACTCCGACCGGCGCAAACCATACCCGGTCTCCCACCGCCACGGGATTGGTACTTTTGATGCCTTGTATTCTAAAACGCCCTTTTATCTTGCAAGAATAGGTCTCTCCCTGCTCTGTCAACACCGTGTACCAGCTTCCGGTAGAGCGAATTACCAAACCTTTTAGCAATGGCTTATCATTTTTCAGGCTCCTTGTTTTACCCATTCAACGGTCTTACTGTTTCAGTGAATAAGTTTAATACGTGCATCTACGGCAATCACGCCTTTTTCATTGCCGAGCAAAGGATTTAAGTCCAATTCGGCAATCTCGGGCGCTACTGTACACAAACGCGACAATCGCACGATATTTTCCGCAAAAGCGGAAATATTCACAGGTTTCTGTCCTCGCACTCCCTCCAATATTTTATGTGCTTTCAGCTTTTTTATCATCCTTTCCGCCTCCGCATAGCCGACGGGAGCCAAAGCCGTGTTAAAATCTTTCAGCACTTCAATATAGATGCCTCCGAGACCCGCCAATACCAAATGTCCGAAGGCTCCTTCCTTCTTCAATCCCGCAAACAGTTCCACCCCGCTTAACATGGGTTGCATCAAGACTGCCTTAGCACCGGGGATTTGCATAATACGGGCAAACTCTTTCCCGACTTGTTCAGCGTTTTTCACATGCAAGGAGATGCCGCCCACATCGGATTTATGTACGGGACCCACCACCTTCATAACGACCGGATAACCAATCTGTCCGGCAAATTCCACCGCCTCTTCCGGGGTATTCAACATACGTTCGGGGCTGAGCGAAATCCCGGCAGCGTCAAGCAGCGAATGCACTTTGTCCGGAAGCAGAAAACCGTCTTCCGCCTCTTCTACAATCCGTCGTATCAGAGCCTCATTCATCTCCTTTTGCTCCCCCTGAATATCTTCCGGTGCGGGGGTAAAAAATACCGTGGACAAAGCCCTGCCAAACTGAACCTCATCCGGAAAATTAATTCCCCCCCGGGAAATAAACATCTCAACCTCTTCTTTCGCGGTCAGGATAGACGGCAAAACCGGATAGATCGGTTTGGGAGAATGTTTCATCTTTTCGATAAGCAACTGATAGACATCAAAGATAGGAAAAAGTCCGGGCGTCCCGAAGATGACCGCCATCGCATCTATGTGCTCAAAATCACGGTTTACGGCATCAATGATTTCGCCCAATTGTTCTGCCGTTCCCGTAGCCAGGAAATCAATGGGGTTTGCCGTAGAAGAACCCGGGAATAATTTCTCTTTCAAAGCCAATGCCTTCTCCCCTTCAATGGGGGGCACTTTCAATCCGTGCGATTCGAGCGCATCGGTCAACATTACCGCCGGACCTCCGGCGTGGGTAATGATAGCTATATTTTTGCCTTTCAATTCCGGATACATAAAAACAGCGGCAATGTATATCAAATCTTCACGTCCGTATGCCCGGACAATTCCCGCTTTGCGGAATAACGCATCTACGGCGATATCCGGACTTGCCAACGCACCGGTATGAGAAGAGGCTGCCCGGCTTCCCGCCTCCGAAGTCCCCGCCTTGACGGCAACAATCTTACAGCCTTTTCGCACCAAAGAACGTGCATGCTTTAAGAGTTTTTGCGGCTTATCAATGTTCTCAATATACAGCATCTTGACACGGGAGCTACTGCCGGCATCAAAATTTTCGTCCATATATTCCAAAACCTCCTCCACACCAATCTGTGCCGAATTGCCTACGGAAAATACGTTGGCAAACCGCAACCCGAGCGGAATCCCCGCTTCCATGATAAAACAAGCCGTAGCTCCCGAGCCGGAGATAAAATCCACACCATCCGCTTTCAATGGCGGAACAGGCAAAGTAAAAACGCCGTGATAATGTGGAGTCAAAACGCCGATACAATTGGGACCTATCAAGGCAGCATCATACGCATTGACCTGCTCAACAATCTTTTGTTCCAAGCGCTTCCCCTCCTCACTTTCCTCACTGTAACCCGCCGAAAGAATGATAAAAGCCTTGGTAGATTTCGTTTCCGTCAATAATTTGACGACATCATACGTATATTTAGCGGCAATAGCAATGATTGCCAACTCTACCTCCGGAAGATCTGCCGGATTCTTGTATGACTTAATCCCTTGTATTTCATCCTCCTTGGGATGAGACACATACAACTTTCCTGCATAACCGCCGTCCAGCAAGTTTTTCAAAACCTTCCCGCCCGGTTTTTGAATATTATTGGAAGCACCGATGACTACGATACTCTCCGGATTTATCAACTGCCTGTTAATCATAAAGTGTACAATTTTTGCGCAAAAGTATTAAAAAAAGGCATATCCTAACGGGTGTTAGCCATTTAAATAAAAAATCTTAAAGGAAATGTTCAAGGATAATTCTGTCTGCTATATATTCAATAGGACTTTCAAAACCAAGGAATTGACTTTGGTCAATAAAGTTTTGAGTATGAGCGTAACGATTTATTGGACATTATAGACAGATGCTAACTATTGTTTGTCCATAAAGTCAAGAGCTTGAGCTATAATGTTCGAATTCAAGGCTTGTGAAATACTCAAAACCAAGGAGTTGACTTACGTCAATGCGATGCATTGAGCTTGCCGAAAAGACCGGTTTCAGAACGAGCGTAACGCAGAAGCCGGACATTATAGACAAGCTCTAAGTATGAGCGTAAGGCTTTATTGGACATTATAGACAGACTAAAGATGGCTTATCAGAGGCAAAATAAAGTCCTGATCCCACTTCTATTTTCAACAAAGTTTTCACTTTTTTCTCAAAGCTATCCCGAAAGTCCTTATTTTTGCCGAAAATTGGTGAAATGTTCGTCTTTCGGAGGATTTAGCGTAGGTTATTAGACAGACTGCCGTTGCAGCATAATAAAAAATCCGTTCATAATATCAAATTTTTAGTAAAAAAACAGTATTTTTGATACTATTAAATGATACTATCAATGAAACCACCTTATGATATTACAGCAGAAATTTTACAGACAATCACTTCTATTTCGGAGAAAGTAGGGGAGATTAATGCAAATTTCTTAGATAAACCATCTCCTAAACTCCGAAAGCAAAATAGAATTAAAACAATTCATAATTCTTTAAAAATAGAGGGGAATACCCTGTCTGAAGAGCAAATTACAGCCTTACTTGAAAATAAGCGGGTTTTAGGTCCTACAAAAGATATAACCGAAGTGC
>WFZU01000190.1 GCA_015489405.1 Bacteroidales bacterium | reverse complement strand
GCTTGCGAAATACTCAAAACCAAGGAGTTGACTTTTGTCAATGCGATGCATTGAGCTTGCCGAAATGAAGTTTTGAGTATGAGCGTAACGAAGTTATTGGACATTATAGACAGACTCTAAATAGTGTCAGTCCATAAAGTCGGGAGTCTAGGCTATAATGTTCAAGAACAAGGCTTGCGAAATACTCAAAATCAAGGAGTTGACTTTTGTCAATGACTGTTTTGAGTATGAGCGTAACGAAGTTATTGGACATTATAGACAGACTCTAAATAGTTTTACTACCTTTGCAAAAATATTAGGATAAAAATATCTGCTGAATGATAATACGAAGACAGACCTTTAAATTCCCGCGATTTATGAAAAAAATAATAATCAGCCTTGTGCTGTTGAGTAGCGCATTTGTGGCATTTTCACAAAAGAAAATACTTTTTGATGCCACCAAAGCCGAAATGGCAAATAATGCCGATTGGGTGATTGATGCCGATGTATTTAACATCGGCTACGATCCCTACGCCTATATCGGAGGAGATGAGTCCAATCCCCAGCGTTTCCCGACTCCTTCACAATCCAATGTAGGCTCGAACACGTCCCAAAATTATTGGAAGGGAGCACTCTCCGCATGGGCAATAGATGCCGTACAATCGGGCTACCAGGTAGAGACGTTGCCCTATAACGGGACGATAAGCTACGGTAATGCTTCCAATAGTCAGGATTTATCCAATTATGATATTTTTGTAGTATGCGAACCCAATATTTTGTTTACCAATGCAGAGAAAACAGCCATTCTCCATTTTGTGCAAAATGGGGGCGGGCTATTTATGATTTCCGACCACGACAATTCCGACCGCAACGGAGACGGATACGATTCTCCTTACATCTGGAATAACCTGATGCAAAACAATAGCGTTCAAAACAATCCTTTCGGCATATCTTTTGACTACGAATATTTTACGGAAGCCACCAACAATATTCCCTACCTTCCTTCCGACCCACTCCTCCACGGAGCCTATGGAGATTGCACCGGTGTAGAATTTTACGGAGGTACTTCCTTGAGTCTTCATCCGTCCCAAAATTCGTCCGTCAAAGGGGTCGTCTATCGCAATGGCTTCTCTTCTTCGGGGACACAGGGGGTTTTGTGTGCGTATGCCACCTATGGAAGCGGAAAAGTGGTTGCGCTCGGCGACAGTTCTCCGGCAGACGACGGGACGGGAGACAGCGGCGACAATCTGTATGACGGTTGGATAGAAGATGCCAACGGGAATCACGAACGGCTGATTATGAATGCTACGATCTGGCTGGCGGACGATTTCACCGGCATCGCAAGCAATAACATCTCTCATCCGTTGAAAATTACGTATGACAGACATCAAATTTTCATCTCCGGACAAGCCAATGACAAGGAGCTGTATGCCGCTGTTTACAGCCTTACCGGACAATGTATTTTCAAGCAAACATTCCGCTCTGCGGAAATCTCCATTCCGGTGAACCTTCCCGGCGATGCCATCTATCTTCTGGAAATCATCCAAGAAGGGGAGCATCATCAAACGTATAAATTTGCTGTACAATAAGGTATAGACAATATGACGGACAAGGATTTCTATTATGAATATTTAGGACTTCCATCGCGGCACGCCTCTGCTATTGAGATGGTAGATGCCGGAGGGATTTACCTTTATTCCCGTGAGGGGAAAAAATATGTGGATTTGGTCTCGGGGGTCTCTGTCAATAATGTAGGGCACAAAAACCCCTTTATTATCGAAGCCGTTCAGCGGCAAGCCGCTCAATATATGCACTTGATGGTTTATGGAGAATTTGTACAAAGTCCGCAAGTGCGGCTTGCCCGGATGCTTGCCGGACGCTTGCCGGAAGGGCTGGATGTCAGCTATTTCGTCAATTCGGGCAGCGAGGCTATCGAAGGGGCTTTAAAATTGGCTAAACGCTACACGGGAAGACCGGAGCTCGTCGCCTTTCGCAATGCCTACCACGGCGGCACCCAAGGAGCGTTGAGTATATTAGGCAACGAAAGATTGAAAAATGCCTTCCGCCCCTTGATGCCGGGAGTCCGTTTTTTGGATTTCAACGATGTTTCCCAACTACATCAAATAACGGGAAAAACCGCCTGCGTAGTGGTAGAAAGCATACAGGCGGAAGCCGGAATAATCCTGCCGGAAAAAGGCTTCTTGCAAGCCCTGCAACAGCGTTGCAAGGAAACCGGCAGTTTACTGATTTTGGACGACATCCAAATGGGCTTTGGTCGGACGGGACGAATGTTCAGTTTTGAAACTTTTGATTTTCAACCGGACATCCTTTGCCTTGCCAAGGCGATGGGAGGCGGGATGCCTATAGGCGCTTTCATTTCCTCGCGAGAGATTATGCGCAGCCTCACTTTCAACCCGGAACTGGGACATATCACCACCTTCGGAGGTCATCCCGTCAGTTGTGCCGCTGCCATTGCAAACATAGAATTTTTAGAAGCGAACAACATTATCCCGCAAGTAGAAGAGAAAGGGAAAAGATTTGTCGAAGCCCTCCTTCATCATCCGGAGATAGCGGAGATTCGTCAGAAAGGGCTTATGTTAGGGATAGAAATGAAGCATCCCGAAAAGGCAGACCGGATAATGCAAAATCTGCTGCAAAACGGTCTTATCGTAGATCGATTCTTGTTCCGCAGCACGGCTTTCCGCATCGCCCCTCCCCTCACGATCACGCAGCCGGAAATTGAAATGGTCACCGGAAAAGTCTTGAAGTCTTTGGAAAACTTATAATGAACGGTGAATAATTGCACCCTTGTATCATTGTATATTGTATCATTGTTCCGGCTCGCCGAAAAAACCGGATACTTTCCGGAAGGAAACAAAAAAAAAGGACAACACACGGAGTGTTGTCCTTTTGAAGTACCCAGGGTCGGGGTCGAACCGACACTCTAGTGAAAGAACTGGTGTTTGAGACCAGCGCGTCTACCAATTCCGCCACCTGGGCTTGTCTCTTACGAGGCTGCAAAAGTACGTCTTTTTTTTAAAATGCAAGAA
>WFZU01000189.1 GCA_015489405.1 Bacteroidales bacterium | reverse complement strand
GCCATTGATTATCACTACGCTACTTGGGGAAAACAAGGCTATAACTTGACGGAAAACAATGAACAAGGACTTGAAATCGTCTATTCATTGTCCTCCTTCTCCTTGAAAAAATTTCAAACCCAAAAAGGGGAATACGATATGATCGTAATGCCGGGGGCTATTCTTCCGACCAATGAAGGAGAACCGGACTTGCCGGGTTTCGGAAGATTTATTGCTGTTCCGCAAGGGGCGAGAGCACATTTTGAAATCGTAGATATGGAGACCGAAACGATAGAAGGTGTCCGTATTTTACCTTCTCCCAAACTCCAAAAAGATACAGACAAATCACCTCCTACATACGAGGAAAACGAAAAAATATACGCCCGGAATGCGTTTTATCCCACTCAAGCCGTGCGTATGTCATCGCCTTTGAAAATTAGAGGAATAGATGCCAATATGCTTGGGATTACCCCTTTTCAATACAATCCGGTTACCAAAGAATTGAAAGTGTATTATAATATCAAGATAAAAATTACTTTTGAAGGGGGCAATGGACATTTCGGGGAAGACCGTCTCCGTAACCGTTGGTGGGACAGCATTCTCGAAGACGAAATTCTCAACTACTCATCCCTCCCGCAGATGGATTACAATAAAAGACTTCAAAATAAAAGCAAAGATGCCGGATGCGAATATCTTATTGTTGTACCCAACGATGCGGTTTTTGCCCAATGGGCGGATTCCTTGAAACAATTCCGCACGACACAAGGAATTGATACAAAAGTGGTTACTCTTAGTGAGATAGGGGGTAACAATTCCAATACTATTGAAAATTATATCAACGATGCTTATAATACTTGGGATGTCCCTCCGGCTGCCGTACTCTTGATGGCAGATTATGGTACGGACGCTTCCAATTCTATCATCTCTCCGGTCTATGACTCTTATTGCATCTCTGATAATATTTATGCGGATGTGGACGGAGATGATCTTCCGGACATTATTTTTGCACGGATGACGGCACGGAATGCTACGGAATTGGAAACGATGGTAAGCAAAGTATTGCAAAATGAAAGAACGCCTTCCACGCAAGCGACGACCTACGAACATCCTGTTACGGCATGCGGTTTTCAGACCGAACGTTGGTTTCAGATTGCAGCAGAGACGATCGCCGGTTTCTGGGAACAATCCTTGGGTAAATCCACTACCCATATCAATGCCATTTACAGCGGAAATCCGGGAAGCACTTGGTCTACCAATGCCAACACCGGTTTGGTAGTTGATTATTTCGGTCCCAACGGATTGGGATATATCCCCGCTACTCCCGGCGAGTTAGGTGGCTGGTCAGGAGGTAATGCTACGCAGATTAACAATGCTATCAACAGCGGTGCATTTATGGTTTTGCATCGTGATCATGGTGGCGAAGACGGTTGGGGAGAACCTTCATACGATATTTCAGACATCGGCAACCTGGACAATACCGACCTTCCTTTTGTATGGTCTATCAACTGTCTCACAGGGAAATTTAATATCTCCGGAGAATGTTTTGCGGAGAAGTTTCACCGTTATACCAGCAACGGACATAATGCAGGTGCCCTGGGTATCATCGCCGCTACCGAAAGTTCCTATTCTTTTGTGAATGACACCTATATTTGGGGTTGTTTTGATTATATGTGGCCTGACTTTATGCCGGACTTTGGCTCTAATCCGGAGTCTCGCGGGATTTTGCCGGCTTTTGCCAATGTCGCCGGAATGTATTTCTTAGACCAATCCAATTGGCCCTCCAATCCGGAGAATAAAGCCGTAACGTATTATCTTTTCCACCATCATGGAGATGCTTTTCTTTCGGTCTATTCGGAAATGCCTCAAACATTGACGGTCTCGCATAATCCTGTTTTGTACGCAGGTGTTACCAGTTTTGATGTAACGGCAAACGAAGGTGCCTTGATTGCTCTTTCCGTAGATGGAGAATTGCTGGGCACCGCCACCGGAACGGGAAATCCCGTGTCCATTGACATTGATCCGCAAGTCCCTCCGGCACAAGTACTTGTAACCGTTACCTTGCAAAACTATTACCGTTATGAGAGTTTGGTGGATGTCATTCCGCCCAGCGGACCTTATGTTGTCAGAGACTCATATTCTATCAATGATGCCGGTGGTAACAATAACGGACAATTGGATTATGGTGAATCCGTGCTGCTTTCTCTCGTTGTAAAAAATGTTGGCGTGGAGCAAGCAAATAACGTAAGTGTAACGATCAGTTCCGAAGACGAATACGTTACCATCTCCGATGATAATGAAACCTACGGCAATATTGATCCGGACGAAGTTGTTACGATGACCGATGCTTTTGCTTTTTCCGTAAATACGGAGGTTCCCGACGGGCATAATATCAGTTTTCTGGTCTCCGCTACCGATGGTACGGATGTCTGGGAAAGCTATATCAGTGTGCCTGCGAATGCACCTGTTTTGGCTTATGATGATTTTGCGCTAGTGGATAACAACAATAATAAATGGGACCCGGGAGAAACGGTAGATATAACGGTATCTTTTTCCAATATCGGAAATGCTACCGCCTATGATCTTGCCGGATTGCTCAGTTCCGATGACCCCTTTGTCAATATCACAACTGCAAATGTCAATTATGGTAATTTAGATGCTTCGCAAAGCGGAACGATAACTTTTACAGCGAGTTCTCTTGTCAATACCCCGCAAGGGCATATTGCTCATTTTGATTTCAATCTGGATGGCAATTATGCTATTTCCACGCAAGGCTCTTTTGATATTGTGATAGGACAAGTCCCGGTGCTTATCTTGGACTTGGATCCCGACAATTCCTCTTCCGTAAAGATGGCTGCTGCTCTCGATGAAATTGGTGTTAGCTACGAAATCAGTACAAATTTCCCGGAAGATTTAAGTATTTATTCGTCTGTCTTTGTTTGTTTGGGAATATTTTCCACAAATCACCAACTCTCTGACAGTGAAGGACAATTGCTGGCGGATTACTTGGACGGAGGCGGCAATCTCTATATGGAAGGTGGAGACACTTGGGCGTATGATTCTCCCACTCCGGTACATCCCTATTTTAACATAGAGGGGGTTGCGGACGGTAGTGGCGATATGAGTACCGTTTCCGGAATTTCCGGAACCTTCACCGAAGGAATGAGTTTCTCTTATTCCGGTGCAAATAATTGGATGGATCACATTGCTCCTATCGGAAATGCCTTTCTGATTTTGAAAAACACTTCTCCCGAATACGGAACTGCCGTAGCTTATGATGAAGGCTCCTATAAAACCATCGGTACAGGACATGAATTCGGTGGGCTGGATGACGGGAGTTCGCCCTCTACAAAAACGGAATTGATGAGCGAATATTTGAACTTCTTCGGTATCGGGACCTCATTGACAGCTAATTTCGGTGCAGACAATACTCAAATATGTACCGGCAACAGTGTACAATTTACCGATTTGTCATCCGGCAATCCCGTTTCTTGGTCTTGGACTTTTGACGGCGGAACGCCTTCCTCTTCTACGGAACAAAACCCGGCGGTCGTGTATAATGCTACCGGAACATACAGTGTGCAGTTGATCGTCAGTGACGGAACGGATAGCGATACGCTTTTCGTGGATGACTATATTCATGTAGGAGACGTGGCAGATGTCCCGTCCACTCCTGCCGGAGAAATATCCATCTGTCCGGACGTGAGTTCTACGGAATACAGCACAGAGGAAGTGCCCGGAGCAGTGTCTTATGAATGGCTGTTGTTACCGGAGGAAGCAGGAAGTATTTCCGGTACGGGCAATTCGGTTACGGTCAATTGGACGGGAGATTATATTGGAGATGTAGAATTGTCAGTCGCCGCCGTAAATACCTGCGGAAACAGTGAATATTCCGAACCCCTGGAGATTCAATGTCTCGAAAATAGCGTTGCATTAAATTTCTCCAATCCGGACTTGTGTTTTGATGCCGAAAGCTTTGAATTGACAGAAGGAACCCCTACCGGGGGAATTTATTCCGGTGATTTTGTTACCGAAACCGGTGGAACCTACTACTTCAACCCTGCCGAAGCGGGATTGGGAGATTTTGTTATTACCTACACGCACGATGATTATTGCGGTATGGGTATTGATACGATTCACGTAGTGGGAGAAGCCCTGACCTTGTACATGGATACTTTGGTCTCCGATGACCCGCCCGTAGATCTAACGCCTTATGCTACACCTTCCGGCGGAATATTTTCCGGGGACGGCGTTTATGAGGAAAATGGTACGTATTGGCTGGATCCTGCCGAAGCCGGTATAGGTACACACACCCTAACATACTCTATGAGTTTCGGCGGTTGTACCGAAACCGTAAGCGTGGAATATTATATTGAAGACGCAAACTTTATTGCCACGGAACATCGTTCAGCCTTCCGCATATTCCCGAATCCGGGGCATAACCGTATTACGATTGAGCCGGCATCGGCTATGGGAGAGATGGATATTATCATTCTCAATGCACTCGGAGAAGAAGTATTGTCCCGCCCGGCGGAAAATCTGAACCAAGCGGTCAGTCTGCGACTCAACTTATCCAAAGGGGTGTATTTTATGCAATTGAAAAACAAACATACGGTTCTAAGCAAAAAGCTTATTGTTGAGTAAGCATCCGGAATGGTAAACCGGAAAAATGATAGTGTCAAGTCCAAAACGATAAAACAGTGGCGGGCTTGGCACTATTTTTTTTCAAGGCTCATAGATTTGCCAAAGCATCCATTAGCTGCGCTAATTTTCTGCGGGCTTTGCTCGTAGAGCAGCTGAAATTATTGATATTCACCGCAAAGATAATATCTCTTCCGGATTTGCTTTTCACATATCCGGCATACGCTCTGGCGCGTTCCACACTGCCGCTTTTCGCTCTCAAACGTCCTTTGGCAAAGCTGTTCCGGAACATGTTTTTCAGGGTTCCGCTCTTGCCTGCCAAGGGCAAAGAGGAATAGAAAATCTTGAAATACGGACTATGTTTTTTCATATACGTCAATAAAAACACCATCTGCCGTGCGGTAAAGGTATCGTATTGGGATAGTCCGCTTCCGTCGGTTACATTGACATCGTGAATCTGCAACCCCCGTTTTCCCCAAAAATGCAAGACCGAATCTATCGCTGCATCGAGTCTTGCCGGTGCTCCCAGCGCAATGCCGGCATGAATCATACAATGTTCGGCAAAGAGATTGACGCTGTGCGTGTTGGTCTGCTTAATTATTTCGGATAAAGGCGGTGAAAAAAGGGTATCGAGAATATGGTATGCAGACGCTAACGGACGGGATTGTTTGCGGCATAACCTGCGTGAGCAGGGCGGCTCTCCCGTCTTTATCGATACTTTTTTCAAAGCTGCGTCCAAGAGCTGCGCCGCCTGTAAAGCCGGTTCGGGCATAGAACCTCTGACCGTAAAATGTTTCCGGTGAAGTGGCAACTGTCCCCGTACATAGCGTTCTCCGGAATACGGAGCTCCGAAAATATAGGCATTGTCATAGGAGATACTATCCGCCGTAACACCGATATCAAAGTCCATTCCGGGAATGGGCGGACGTAAACCCACCCATTGCGCAGTATCTCCGTAATGACCGGTACGTAATATCAAATCGTAGGAATTATCCCGGATAGACAATCCGCAAGGTCCGGCTCCAAAATAGTTTCCTATATTCAGCCATGACCAAGTAGGAGGAACGGGGTCTCCGCTAAAAAAAGAGGCATCACCAATTACACTTCCCGAGATGGAATCTATTCCTGTCCGCCGTATGGCTTCTGCCCAATATTCCGGTGCTGTTTTCCCGTTCGCCGGCGGGAAATATTTAGAGTCGATAGTAGGGTCGCCCCTTCCGAGAATGAGGATGTCCCCCTGCAAGAAGTTCTTCTTGTGATTTATTTCTCCCGTGTATGCGAGGTAGGTGGCAAAACGCTTGGCAGGTCCGTAAAGCTCTAAAACCGAAGCCGTGGAGAGCAATTTTAAGGTGGAGCCGGGTCTCAACGCCATATCCGGATTGCGGGCATAAATGATGGTGCCATCGCGATTGTCCACGGCAAAGACCGAAATTGCCGCTGCGCGAAAATCTTTGTCTTGCAGTATCTCTCTGACGATTTTGCCTATGGCAGTAGTATCCGCAAATGTGGGTCCGGACATAGCCGGCAGAGCCCCCGTACACAGTCCGCACAAGACGAAAAGCAATATTGTTTTTTTCATATATCAGGAAATATCCACCGGAATCGTCTTCCGGAAACAAGTTCTACGCTTTATGAATGGAAAATCAAATGTCTTGTGAATAAACGGTGTCTGTCCATAAAGTCGGGAGTATAGGCTAGAATGTTCAAGAACAAGCCTGTCTGCCGTATGCACAGTTAGGGGTTGAGAAATACTCAAAATCAGGCAGTTAGCTTCTGTTAATGAAGTTTTGAGTATAAGCGTAACGCTTTATTGGACATTATAGACAGACAATATTATTCACGGATAGCTTCAATCCCGGGCAATTTTTTCCCCTCCATATATTCAAGCATGGCACCGCCACCGGTGGAGACGTAGGAAACTTTATCCTTCATATCGTATTTTTCGAGCGCAGCGACCGAATCGCCTCCCCCTACGAGCGAATAAGCTCCTTTTTGGGTAGCGGCAGCGACGGCATCTGCTATTGCCTTGGTTCCTTGAGCAAAAGGTTCCATTTCAAAAACCCCCATAGGCCCGTTCCATAAAATCGTTTGAGAATTTGAAATTACCTCGCTGAATTTCCGTACGGACTCTTCACCAATGTCAAGCCCCATCCAGCCTCCCGGGATATCATTAATGTTAACAATCTTGGTTTGAGCATCTTCCGCAAACTTATCTGCAATCACGGCATCTACCGGCAAATACAGTTGCACGCCCAAGTCTTTGGCTTTTCGAATGGCTTCAAGAGCCATTTCCTGCAAATCGTCTTCTACCAGCGAGTCGCCGATAGCTCCGCCCATTGCTTTGATAAAGGTGAAGGTCATTCCTCCTCCGATAATGAGATTGTCCACCTTGTCAAGCAGGTTGTTGATAACCTCTATTTTGCCTGATATTTTGGCTCCGCCCAAAATGGCGGTAAAGGGTTTGTGAGCATTATGCAAGACTTTTTCGAGGCTCTCTATTTCCCCTAACATAATGTATCCGAACATTTTATCCTCGGGGAAAAATTTAGCAATCACTGCCGTGGAGGCGTGAGCGCGGTGAGCTGTGCCGAAAGCGTCATTAATATATACATCCGCCAGATTTGCCAATTGGCGAGCAAAATTCTCGTCTCCTTTTTTCTCTTCCGGATGAAAGCGAAGGTTTTCGAGCAAAAGGACTTGCCCGCTTTTTAGATTTTTTGCCATCTCTGTGGTCTCCTCTCCGACGCAGTCCTTTGCAAATAACACTTCCAATCCCAATACCTTACTAAGATAGGGAATAAGATGTTTCAAGGAGAATCTCTCTTCCGTTCCCTTGGGCCTTCCAAGATGCGACATCAAAATAACGGCTGCTTTCTCATCAAGCAACTTCCGTATCGTCGGAATGGCAGCATCAATCCGGCTCGTGTCCCGGATACTGAAATCATCATTCAACGGTACATTAAAATCCACACGGACAATCGCTCTTTTCCCTTCAAACGGGTATGTGTTAATATCTTTCATAATTGCTGATTTAAATGAATATACGGCCACAAAAGTATAAAATTTTTTCTCCGGGGGGAATTTTTTTTCAGTGGACAATTAAGAATCCGTTGCGGCTCGCTGCAAAATCTCTCTTCTGCCAAAGTACGACACCGCGTGAAACATTGCACAAAATGCTCCGGTAAATCCGGCGCAGCGCTCTATGCAAGACTCCGTGAAATTTTGTGGTTAAATCCAAAGTGCAAAAAATACCATACCCGTCCGGTGGTACAGAAATGTTTCTCATTGACTATCAGTATCTTCCCCTGCCAACCCGATGCGGGGTAAAACCACTCCCTTGCCGTAACCGGCGTGCGGAATGACTAAAAAAATTATTGGTCCAGCGGAGGAATACGCAAAACCTGACCCGGATAAATTTTGTCCGGATCGCTTAACATCGGCTTGTTCGCTTCAAAGATAAGCGGATATTTCATAGCATCACCATACACTTCTTTGGCAATTTTACTCAGATAATCGCCTTTTTTTACCGTGTAGAAAGTAGCTTCGGGCTCCGGACTTTTGACTTCGATATGATCTTCCACGGAGGCAATCCCTTCGGTATTCCCAATCGTGATAATGGTCAATTCACGCACTGCCATGATTTCCGTGGTACCGGAAACAATAGCTTTATCTCCTTCTACAACTACGTCCAAATTCTCAATGGGTAACTCCATTTTGAGTATTTTCCCTTCGAGCATCTTTTCTTTTTCCGCTTTCAGTTCCTCTGCAGATTTTGCAACTTCTTTTGCTTCGTGTGAGCCGAAAATCTTTTCTCCGGCTTCTTTGATAAATGAAAATAGACCCATAGTAAAATGTTTAAAAAATTAGAATTCTTCAATGTGTATTTGTCCCGGATTTTTGCGGCTATGTTTTGTGAATCCGTCTTTGGAAAGAATTTCTACCATGCCTTCCACCATTCTGGGGTTTCCGCAAAGGAAGATGTGGGTGTTGTCCGGAGTGGGTTTAAAGCCCCATTTTTTCTCCGCAATATTGTCTGTCCATATTTTGTCTATGAAACGGGTTTCGCCGTTCCAAGGTGCATGTTCTTTGTCCGGTTCTGTAATCGTCGGGACATAAGACAATTTGGGAAAGATGTTTTCGAGTAATGTCAATTCCGAGCGGTAGCCCAGGTCCCAGCTATTGGCAGCGCCGTGAATAACCAGAATTTTTCCCCTTCGGTGAAGGGCATCCGACCGCAACATACTCATATACGGAGCCACGCCTGTACCCGTAGCGATGAGGACGATATTTTGGTCATCGTCAATATTGTCCAACGTGAACATTCCGACTGCTTTCTTTCCCATCCATATCCGGTCTCCCAGTTCCAGGTCAAAAAGGCGCGGTGTAAGCGCACCCGAACGCACCAAGGTAATATAAAATTCTACGGAATTATCATGGCTCGCAGAGGCTATGGAATAAGCTCTCTTAATCAATTTATCAGGATCCGCTTCTTGAAATTCCTTCGTTGCATTTGCTACTCTGGAAGCCGAACCCGGTAAGCCCAAAGCAATAAATTGCCCGGGTTTGAAGGGTGGAAGTTCCCAGCCGTCCGGCTGAATACGAAAAATTTTCATGATGGGAGAAACCTGTACTATCTGTACTACCTTACTGTTTAAGCTGTTTTTATCGACCATAGTTCCTAATAAAATTTTTCTGCAAAACTATTTATTTTTTGTACATTTGCAATAAATATTTTCTCTTGGTGTTTTTTACCTTACGAAGTTCACAATATTTGTATCTAATAAGTTGTTGATGAAAAAAATACTTCCTTTTTTATTGCTTCTGGCTTTGTTTTCCGGCTGTTCTCCGGAATGGAAGTTGGGACGTGAATTTGTTAAGAAACAGGAAACTGTTAATGTCGTATTGCTTCCCACGGATGAAGTATTCAGGGAAATTTCCAATGAAAAGCGACTCTTGGACAGTATTCCCGATTCGGTAATATTAGACACATATTACAACAGCCTCATTGATGAGCTGGTATCTCTCAATTGTAATGTTTATTTAGATCAAATGGGTGAAACATTGTTTGACACTACGCCCGGCTTAATACTTCATGTGGCACAGATTGTCTTGGAAGAGTCTGTGAAGGAATATGAATTGAGAGAAGATTTTAGTGATGGTACCTATTATCAAACCGAAAACCGGAATACGGTTGATTTTGACTATTGGTTTGAAGTTTCTCTGATTAACGATAGTGACTCTTCCTCCGTTCTTTATGATACCCAAAGTATTACGGATGTTTCAATGAGTTATTTTTATCAACGCTTTTTTACCGGGCAAATACTTTTTAAGGAACAAATTATTCCTTTGACGGTGGATGATATTGTTCGCGAACTCTCCCTTTTGGGCAAACGCCATGCGCAAATGGTTTATGACTTGATGCTTAATAAATATATTGAAAAGCATTACCCTCCGGGAAAAGAAGTAAAATTTTTGTTGCATTATAATGCTGACAAGAAATATGTTGAGCCGGTTTATCAGGAAGATGAATTGTTTCAGGTGCTTGATGAATAAGTGTTCGACGAAAAAGAATGCAAATCCATTCCTTTTGCGGGATATTTTTCTTGTGAAACATTCTCCCGGACGGCAGTTTCCCGCTTGCAGTTAATGAACGGATTTCCCATAGAAATATTTCTCAGATTTGAGAAAAACAATTTTATAAGTAATGAATAAAAAAATATTACAATAAAAATTTTTCTTTTACATTTGCAGGCAGTTTTTATTCCCGCCGGGAGATTGTCGTTATCGTCTGTCTGCGGGTGATGAAGAGAGTGAGAAAAATAATTT